>CAZXKH010000097.1:5288-7056 GCA_964641385.1 uncultured Clostridia bacterium
TTCTCTGGTGGGCAGTTTATCTGAGGGTGTGCCTGATTTTTCACTATCTATGTCTCAGTTACCCCTGACTATCTTTTCTGATTATGCTGATTCCCTGTTACCTTTGGAGTTGAGTTCGGGATTTGCGGAGCTTGAGCTGGAGTATGGGGGGTTATGGGAGAGTGCCTCAGTGGACTGTCATTTAGAGTTATTTGATGGTGAGCTTTATTATTCGGAGGAGGATTTGCATCTTACCTCATTGAGCGGCAGTCTGCATGGAATTAATAGTGGTTTGGATCTATCTGTATATTTTTCTGGTGAAGGTGACTGGTCTCAGTTCTTTACAGATTTGGACTTTGATCTGGAGGGTGACCTCCAGCTGGAGGAAACCGGTCAGATTCCCTTCTTCCTTTCCGGTCAGATGGAGGAGCAGGCACTAGAGCTTGATTTACTGGCAGATGAGTTTTCAATACCTCTGCTCTCATCACGGCTTGATGATCTGGGACTACCCTTTGAGCTGCAGGGTGGTCTGAGCAGGCTGGGATTGAACTTCTCTGGCACCACCCAGGGAGGGGATCTTAACTGGTGGCTCAGCCTGGAGGGGGGAGAGTTCTTCTTTCCCGAGGAGGAGCTCCTTTTTAAGCAGCTTAATGGTGATTTTACCTTTGATAGCAAGGGGATAGACTTCAATGGTTTGCCGGAGATTGAAGAGCTGGTTGATTTAAGCTGGCAGGATCTTAAAAGCCATTTCCCCGGGCTGATGCTAGATCTTGATCTGGTGGGTCAGCTCTCCCTGGCCGGGAGGGGAGGTCTTCCTCTGCAGGTAAAGGGTAGTCTTAGTGGAGAGGAATATAACCTTTCATTACAGGGTATGGGGATGCCTTTACCCTTTATTTCACAGCAGTTTCAGGATTTGCTGGATGAGGATCTTCCCTTTGAGGTTCAATCAGGACTGGGGGATCTTGATCTTTCTTTAAGTGGTGAAGGTGAAGCAAGGGAATACACAGGCAGTATACAGCTCAGTGAGGGTGAAGTCCTCTTTAGGGATGGTGACCTGAGGCTGGAGGAGATTAAGGGTGATCTCTCCTTTTCTGAGCGGGGTCTGGAGATCAGGGAATTTACCTCTACCCTTGAGGAGATGTCTCTGGAAATGGCTGGCAGGCTCAGGGGCTGGGATTATTTGGACCTTGAACTCTTCTTCTCTGATCTGAAGATGGATAGAGTTGCTGCCTACCGGGATACTCTGCCCTTTGAACTCGAGCTCTTTGATGATGGTTTTTCTCTTTCAGGGCTGGCTTCGGGCAGGGTAACTGTACTGGGAGCTCTTGATAACCTTCGTGTTTATGGTTTGGCAAGTCTAACCGATGGTGACTTGATGGGACATCAGTACCAGGAACTGGAGCTGGAGGCCCGTTATCAGAATAAGCTATTGAATCTGATTAATGTGGAGCTGGAGCTGCCGGAGGGTTCTGTGCTGGGGCAGGGTAGTGTGGACTTCTCTACTCCAAAGCCCCGCTACTCCGGTTCCTTAACCCTTAATCAGTGCTCCCTGAGCCCAATTGAAGACTACATACCTGCTGGTTTTAACCTCTCAGGGAAGATCAGTGGTAGTGCAGTTATCTCCGGCAGGGGTTTTGATCCTGAGGGTATCAACCTTATTGGTTCAGCCAAGGTCCTTCAGGGCTCAATGGCAGGCTATGCTTTTCATGAGCTCTCCTCCAGCTTCTGGTATAATAATAATGAAATATCTTTGAGTAATACCAGACTGGTTAGAGAAGAGGGTGAGCTT
>CAZXKH010000098.1:0-7052 GCA_964641385.1 uncultured Clostridia bacterium
AGCTCTTCATCAATGGTATAGGTGATCAGTTCGGTACAGGCCCGGGCCGGACAGGTATTGTCCAGAATATGGGCCTCATATTCATGTCGGAAATAGCGCAGGGTGGTCAAAACAGGATTGGGAGCAGTCTGTCCAAGAGCACAGAGTGAGCCCTTCTTGACGTTGTGTGCTATCTCCTCCAGCACATCCAGCTCCTCGATCCTGGCTTTACCCTGAGTAATACGGGTTAATATTTCAAGCATCCGCTTGGTTCCAAGGCGGCAGTGGACACACTTACCACAGGATTCCTCCTGGGTAAAGTCCAGAAAGAAACGGGCAATATCAACCATGCAGGTGGTCTCATCCATGACCACCAGGCCACCTGAACCCATGATGGCTCCTGCCTCGTTCAAGGAATCATAATCAATGGGCAGATCAAGATGATCCTCGGTTAGACAACCACCTGAGGGCCCTCCAATCTGAACTGCCTTAAACTCCTTATCATCAGGGATACCGCCTCCAATTTCGAAGATGATACTCCTGATGGCAATGCCCATGGGCACCTCCACCAGTCCGGTATTCCTGACCTTGCCGGTAAGGGCAAAGACCTTGGTCCCCTTGGAGTTTTCTGTCCCCACAGCGGCAAACTCACCGGCACCCTCAGCACAGATCATGGGGATACAGGCCAGGCTCTCTACATTATTGATGTTAGAGGGTTTACCCCAGAGGCCCTTTTGAGCCGGGAAGGGTGGACGCAGACGCGGCATACCACGCTCTCCCTCAATGGATGCCATCAGAGCTGTCTCCTCACCACAGACAAAGGCTCCGGCACCCTCTTTAACATAGAGCTTAAAATCAAAGCCACTGCCCATAATATCTTCACCAAGAAAACCGTATTCTTCTGCCTGTTCTATGGCCTGGTAAAGTCGGTTAACTGCCAGCGGGTATTCAGCCCTGATATAGATATAGCCCTCACTGGCACCAATGGCATAACCACCAATAATCATACCCTCAATTACGCTCTGAGGATCCCCCTCCAGAATACTGCGATCCATAAAGGCACCGGGGTCTCCCTCATCAGCGTTACAGATCATATATTTGGTATCACCCGGTGAGGCAGCAGCAAAACCCCATTTAACACCAGTGGGAAATCCTGCTCCCCCGCGACCGCGGAGTCCAGAGGCCTTGACCTCCTCGATAACCTCCTCTGGAGTCATCTCGGTTAAGACCCTGGCCAGGCCCTGATAGCCATCCCGGGCTATATACTCTTCAATGTTCTCAGGATTGATATAACCACAGTTCCTGAGTACTATCCGGTGCTGTTTCTTGTAAAAATCGATCTCATTATAGCTGGGCACTTCAAAATCTGTCTTGGGTTCCTGGTACAGCAACCTGTTAACCACCCTGCCCTTGAGCAGGTGTTCCTCTACGATATCCTGGACATCATCCTTCCCAACTGAAAAGTAAGAGGTTCCTTCTGGATAGACAATGACTATTGATCCCAGTTCACAGAGGCCGTGGCAGCCAGTTTCAATCAGGTTAACCTCTTTATCCAGCTGGTGTTCCTTCAGCTGATTCTTGAACTCATCCTGGACCTCTCTACTTCCGGAAGAGGTACAGCCGGTACCTCCACAGACCAGGACATGAGCTCTGTATAGTTCTGTTGCCATATTTTTGCACCTCCCTCAGGATCCTGTCATTCAGGTCTGCCAACAACCAGATCCTCAACTATCTGGCCATTAATCAAATGATTACCTATGATGCGCTTAACATCCTCCGGGGTTACCTTACCGTAGGTGACCCTCTCCTCATTCTGTCTTTGAACATCAACCAGCACTTCCTTCTCACACATGCCAATACAGCCCGTCTGGGTCACATTAACTTCGGAAAGATCACGGCGATTAAGCTCCTCCAGGATGGCATTCATAACTCCCCTGGCACCGGCGGCAATACCACAGGTTCCCATGCCAACAATAATCTTATGACTGCTCTCCTGACGGGCACTGGTCAATCCCCTGGATTTATCTCTCAGTTTTTTCAGGTCATCAAGGCTCTTTACCTTGGCCATTAATCTTCACCTCCATCATAAAGACTCTCAAGATTCTCCTCCAGATAGCCCTTAATCCACTCCAGTACCTCCAGGTTGTTAATTTCCAGTTCCGAACCCAGAGTCTCCCTGATTTCACGGGTATCAAAGACAAACTCCTCTTCCTCCACCCGGTGCCTGTATCTTAGATCAAGCTGGGGATTACCCACCAGCAGCGCGGTAATGGTCTGCGGCATATCCCCCAGTGGGGGCCGATCCCAGTGGCTGTGCTGCATGGTGAAACTAACAGCAGTGCCCTCCTCCGGGATGGAGTCTATTTTAAGGTCACCATTACACTGACGGGCGGTCATGGCCACCAGGGGCAACCCCAGTCCCACCCGGCGTGTCTTCCTGGTGGTAGTAAAGGGATCAAGCACCCTGCTGCAGTATTCCTCATTCATTCCCTTCCCGTTATCATTGATGGTAACCCTGATCAGATCAGCATTGTAATCCTCTTCAATGGTCAGCTCCACTCCTGTAGCCTCAGCCCGCAGGGAGTTCTGTATTAGATCAAGAATATGAAGGGCCAGCTCTTCCATCTCATCCCATCCCTATTCGTACTGTTCCAGAATCCCAGGAATCATATCTGAGGTCAATCTACCATGAGTATTATCATTGATCATCATCACCGGAGCCAGACCACAGCAACCTATACAGGCCACCGGTTCAATGGTAAATCGAAGGTCCTCGGTTGTTTCACCAGGCATGATACCCAGCTCCTCCTGCACCTTGTCCATGATCCGCTTTGCACCTCGAACATGGCAGGCAGTACCCTGACAGACCCTAATCACCCAGCGTCCTCTGGGCTGTAGATGAAACTGAGCATAAAAGGTGGCCACCCCATAGACCTTGCGCAGAGAGATATTTAAGCCCTCAGCTGTCTTGTAGAAGCTCTTCTCGGGCAGATATCCATAATGTTTTTGAATCTCCTGCAGCACAGGAATCAGGTCCTTCTTCTGCCCATACTTTTCAATGATCTCATCCAGCATCTTATCTTCTTCCTTCTGAGCGGCATGATCGCAGTTTACCGTCGCCAAAAACAAAACCTCCTTTAACTAAATTATTATCATAGCCTTTAACTATTGTTACATGGCCTTTCCCCTTCTGGCAGAACCACCACCCTTCTTCCGGCTTCTTCATTTAAAGCCAGCCTAATCTCTTCCCAGTTTCTTTCCTGCAGATAAAGGTAAGTTACCCAGTCTGTCTCCAGCTCATCAAGGTGATGAGCATCAGAAGAGGTAATAAATGAATAGTCATCAAGACCTGTATACTGCTGACACAGCCTTTCTTGATGCTGGTAATTGGCAATCTCCAGAGCCATAAACTCACTGCCAGGTGGAATAAAACCCAGGTTAGAAAGAATACTGTATGAGCTGCGGTCAATATGGGCGGGGATCACACCCCCCCCATGAAAGCGGACCCTTTCCACCACCTCTTCCACTCCCCAATCTGAGGAGGCAATCAGTAAACGGTGATCATAATCAAGGATCTGCTCCCGGGAATCAACCACAACCTGGTCACCGAAGATCTCTTCCCTGTTCTCAAGGTCAGGCAGAGTTGATGCAAACTCCTGCTCAAAGGACTGCACAGTATTAAGTCCGGGGAAAAAACAGAGCAGGTGAACCTCCTCCCGGGACTGAAGCTCCATTCCCGGCAGCACAAAAATATCAGCCTGCCTTCCCACTTCCTGCAGAGCAGGAAGATTGGAGGCTGCATTATGGTCGGTGATCCCCAGAATGGAGATCCCCAGCTGAGAGGATCTTTCAATTAGAGCCCTGGGACCCATCTCCAGTTCAGCACAGGGAGAGAGCACCGTATGCACATGCAGGTCAGCACGGTACCATTCAGTCACCAGCAGTACCCCTGACCCCGGCCTGGTAGAGTTGACCCACTACTTCAAAGACAGGTTGCTCTGAGGCCAGCAGGGGTATACCCTCCTCCTCTGCCTTTTCCAGAGTGTCCTGGTCCACGGCAACTCCTCCAGCCACAATAATTGATGAAAGGCCCAGCAAAACAGCCACGGCAATAATGTTCTGATGACCCTGCATGGTAACCCAGACATTGCCCTCTCCGGCATTGGCCATCACAATACTCAAAAGATCAGAAGCATAGCCCCCTGTTACCTCCTGCTTGAGTCCCTGATCAGTGGAGGCCAGACTTTCCAGCTTAAGGGCTGAGATTATCTCCTCAACATTCATCATCCTTCTCTCCCTCCAGGCGGTTTTTATACTTGTTCCTGATCACAGGTGGAATAATTTCGGCCAGATCATTGATGCGAGTAGATATCTCCTCAATATTCTCCAGCAGACTGAATACACAGTCTGTCTCCTCTGCCAGCCCCTGAATCACATCCTCTGCCAGTGAGTCACAGGTGGGAGAACCACAGGCCCCACAGTCAAGACCGGGAAGCCTGGAAGAAATCTCATCCATCCTGTTCATTTTCTCCACCGCCCTGGAAATATCATCATCAAGGCCTTTAACCGGACGGCCCTCTATATTCAAGATCTTGGCCTTAAAACCTGGAGGTAGAATATCCCCCAGTCGCTGATAGATGGATTCTTCTGGTGGTGGGAATTCATTTATTAATTTCTTTAACTTAACCTCGGCCAGAAAACGATTCTGGACATTGAGTATCCCCCCCACACAACCACCATAACAGGCATGACACTCAATATAATCAAGGCCATTAATTTTCCCCAGCTCCAGCTCCTCGAGAACCTGCATCACATTGTGAATACCACTAACGCTCAAACAGTCGGGTAAACCGATACCCATGGGTTCACCACCGGCCACTCCCCAGCCCAGACCAAAACCTGTTGGGGGTGGTGTGATCAGTCCCTCCACCTGGTTGCCGGTATCTATTTTACCGATTAGCTTGAGCAGTGGCCCATAGATATTGGAGATGGATATCGAACCATCAACGGGACTGGATTCCCTTCCCTCAGGGCTCCTAAAGGAAGTAACCTTGGCTGAACAGGAGGTAAGGAAAAAAACGCCGATCTGATCGGGATCAAGTCCCAGCTTTTGTGATAAATGTCTCTTGGCCAGAAAGGCAGCTATATCCTCGGGTGAATCGATGGGCACAATCTGATTCACAAGCTCGGGAAAAGTGACCTGGATCATCCTCACTACCGCCGGACAGGAGGAGGAGAGAACAGGTCGGTCCATGCCACTTTCATTCAGGAAGCGGTTAATCTCATCCGCTGCCAGCTCTGCCGCCACTGAGACCTCAAAGATAGAATCAAAGCCCAGAATTCTGAGGCCGGCCAGCAGCTGTTCCCTCTTTACCTCGGGAGGAAACTGAACAAAAAAAGCTGGTGGTGGCAGAGCCACCACATGTGAAAACTTACGAAAGGCATTCAGAGTATCAGTGTTAACTATTTTAGCCCGGTTGGAACAGGCCCGAAAACACTCTCCACAATCTATACATTTTTCCTCAATAATATACCCCTTGCCATCCCTGACACGGATGGCCTGAGTGGGGCACTGCTGCAAGCAGTGTACACATCCCTTACATTTATCTGGATCCTGCCTGATAGAATGATAATATTCCTTCATTGTAATCATTCTCTCCATAGTTTATTTGAGTTTAATTATAGCCTTCAGCACAGTCCCCTTCCCTACCTCAGAATCAACCTGTAAACTGTCTGAAAAACGCTTTATATTCGGCAGGCCCATACCGGCCCCAAAGCCCATCTCTAAAATATCCTCAGAAACAGTAGAAAAACCCTCCTGCATGGCCAGATTAATATCTTCAATTCCCGGTCCCTGATCCTCGGTAATAATCATTATTCGATCCTGGTTAAGATCTGCTTTCAGAGTACCCTGATAGGCATGGATTACCACATTCATTTCAGCCTCATAGGCTACAATGGCTGCTCTTCTGATAATCTGAGAGCTAATACCAAGCTTCTTCAGCCGCTCCTTAACCTGACTTGAGGCCTCACCGGCATTTAGAAAATCACGGCCTTCAATGGGAAAACTTAAACTGTAACTGAATTCATTTTCTGCAGTCAATTTGTCTCCTCCTGAGGCTTCTTTTCATCATTTGTTTGTTTGAGATCAAGAGCACCCAGCCCTGCCTGATAAAGACGTCCACAGGATTCATACATGGTAAAGCCTGTCAACAACAGTATAAATCCCTTCTTTTTGGCCAGATCAATGGTCTCCTGAGCCGGTCTCTTTCCACGAACAAAGACAATAGCCAGCAAATCAAGCATCTCTGCCGTCCTGATGGACTGAGGGTTGGTAAGGCCGGTTAAGAGCAACAGCTTCTCATCCACAAAGGCCAGCACGTCACTCATCAAATCCGAACCAAAGGCCAGCTCAACCTCATCACTTAAACGCTCATCTCCAGTTAGAACTTCTGCCTGCAGGATATCCCGTACTTCTGACAGTTTCATGGTAGTCTCCTTTCCTGCATATAACTTCACCTTGGATTAGCAATCTATAATTAAAATGCCAAAATATATGACTTTTTTTCTGTTACCCCTCTTCAATTATCTTCTTGATAACTGATAAAAAATCCTGCTCAGAAGAAAATAGTGAAAAAATTCTCAACTTAACTCAGAACAACCCAACAACCGATGTTCAATATTCTTGAAAGAAGCCACAAATCCTTCTTTTTGTGAAAAAAAGCGCAAAAAAAAGACCTGAAAGTAAAACAATGTTTGGTCTTAATTACCCAATCTTTTTTTTGCTATTTGACAATATTCTGCGGAAAGATCGATCCCCAAATATCGGCGCTTATGTTTTTTGGCAACTGAGGTTGTGGTACCGACACCATTAAAGGGATCGAGTATAACGTCATTTTGATAGCTAAATAGTTTTATTACTCGTCTGGCCAGCTCTTCTGGAAAGACTGCTGGGTGATCATATTCTTTCATCTTTTTTTCCGGGGCAATAGACCATTTTGCTGTAACCCAATCCTTAAACTCCTCGGCGGTAAGATCTATCTTTTCCTTCTCGCCAGGTTTTTTTCTGCTCC
>CAZXKH010000099.1:0-7038 GCA_964641385.1 uncultured Clostridia bacterium
CTTCCTGGCCCCCTTTAAGTTCTCCCAGGCTGGTCTTGCGCAGCGTCTCCGGCATAACATCAGCTGCAAAACCATCCTCCAGCAGCTGGTTTACAGTCAGACAGACCCCACTGGTGGCCACACTATCTCCCAGCCCCAGATCAGACATAATCCTTTGGGCCTTAATCTCCAGACGGTACAGTTCTCCTTTTTTCTTTAAAGCACTGATTGTACCCTTTTCCTCGATAATACCGGTAAACATTCAGTCTCTCCTCCTGAAATAACCGCTGATCAGCAGATCACAACCAATCCTTTTCACCTGCAAATTATCAAGCTCTACTGCCTCCTCTACCGAGGAAAAACCCCTGCCCCCAACCAGGGGATAGGCCTCAGACCCACCAATAATCCTTGGAGCTACATAAAGCATTAGCCTGTCGGCAAGCCCCTGTTCCACAAAGGAGGCGTGCACCTGGCTTCCACCCTCAACCAGCAAAGAGGTATAACTGGCCTTTCCCAGCCATCTGAGTAGAGAGGAGAGATCAACCCTCCCCTGCTTTTCAGGTAACTCTATCACCCTGACCCCCTGCTTAAGGAAGGGCTCTGCCCTACCCTCTTCCAGGCTGCCTTCAGCAACTGCCAGGACTGTCAGTCCATCATCCAGGTTGAAGATTTTGTAGTCAGCAGCAAGGCTCAGTGATGAATCAAGTATTACCCGCAGTGAATCCCTGCCTCCTCCCTGGGGAAGACGGGTGGTAAGCAGTGGATCATCGGCAGCCACAGTCCCCCTGCCCACCAGGATCGAATCCACTTCATGGCGTAGATGGTGGAGGTTTTCACGGGCCCTGTCAGAGGTGATCCAGCGGGCATCACCGGTCCAGGTGGCTATCTTCCCATCCAGGGACATGGCGCCCTTGAGGTAGACAAAGGGCAGACCGGTGGTAATATACTTGATAAAGACCTCATTGAGCCGGGCAGCCCGCTTAGACAAAACCCCACAGCTGACCTCAATTCCTGCCTCCTGCAGTTGGGCCAGCCCCTCACCACTAACCCTTGGGTTGGGATCAACCATGGCCGCCACCACCCGGGAGAGGCCCCGGTCAATAATCATTTCAGTGCAGGGTGGAGTCTGGCCCTGATGGGAACAGGGCTCTAAGTTGACATAGAGGGTGGCGCCTCGGGCTTTTTCACCAGCCTCCCTCAGGGCCAAAACCTCAGCGTGTGGTTTACCAGCCTGCTGGTGATAACCCTGACCGACAATCCGGCCCTCCTTAACAACAACTGCCCCCACCATCGGATTGGGGCTGGTCTGGCCCCTGGCCTTCTGAGCCAGCATAATTGCCTGCTGCATATAGTATTGATCGCGATTACCCATTACTCTCAACCTGCCTTACCGGAGACATAAGAAAATCCCGCTTACCCACGGGAAGGAATAAAAAAGAGGACCTTCTACCATCCAGACTTTAACTGTCGGCTCCGGAATAACACCGGATCAACCCCTTAAGGGCTCGCGGGCTTTACCGCCGGTCAGGAATTACACCTCTTCCCGAAGGTGGCATTAAGTTTTTAGTCCCTAACATTATATCAGGAAAGAAGAAAAAAGACAAATCTCAACAGCCGGCGGTGCTTGCAATCAAATCCTGCAGGGCCATTTCAGGCCTGGGCTGGCCGAAAACAGCCGAACCGGCCACCAGGATATCGGCCCCGGCTTCAACTGCCAGGGGTGCTGTTTTGGTATTAATACCCCCATCAACCTGTAGCAGGCAGTCCAGCTGCTGAGCATCGATTCTTGCTCTCAGTTCCCTGACCTTATTCAGGGTAGCAGCAATAAAATCCTGGCCTCCAAAACCAGGATTCACTGTCATCACCAGCACCAGATCAAGTATCTCCAGCATACCCTCAATCTGTACCACCGGGGTATGGGGGTTAAGAGCCACTCCAGCCTGAGCTCCATGCTTTTTAATGGTGGAAAGGGTACGGTGAAGGTGAGGAGTAACCTCGGCGTGCACTGTAACCATATCGGCTCCAGCGTCAATAAACTTCTCAAGCAGATGATCAGGGTTGTCCATCATCAGGTGAACATCAAGGAGCTGGGGAACCCTTCCCTTTAAGGACTTTAAGACCGGGATTCCCACCGTGAGATTGGGAACAAAATGACCATCCATAACATCAAAGTGCAGATAGCGGGCCCTTTTTACTTTCTCTATCTCTTCTGCCAGACGGGTGAAGTCTGCCGCCAGGATTGAAGGTGCAAATTCAACCAAGGAGTATCATTTCCTTTCTTCTATTTCTTTCAGGATAGTAAGATAGCTACGATAACGGCTCTCCATAATCTCTTTTGCTTCCACTGCTTCCTTTACTGCACAGTCCGGCTCATGGTGATGCAGACAGCCAGAAAAGCGGCACTGATCCTGGTAGGGTAAAAAATCCAAAAAGTAATAGGGAAGCTCCCTCTTCTCTAGACCTGAGATCTTTAGACTGCTAAAACCGGGTGTATCAGCCACATATGTATCCCCATCAAGAATTAATAACATAGCATGGCGAGTGGTATGCTTACCCCTTTTTAGCTTGCGGCTAAGAGTGCCTGTTTTAAGCTGAAAGGAGGGATCCAGAGCATTTAGGAGGGCAGACTTACCCACACCCGAAGGACCGGCAAAGACATTGACGCCATGACGAAGACTTCTTCGCAGCTCAGCCATACCACTGCCAGTAACTGCACTGCAGAAAAGAATTTTATAGCCTGCCTCCCCATATCTCTTAAGCCTGCTATCCAGCTCCAAATCTTCCCTCAGATCCTCCTTGTTGAGACAAATAACAGCCTCCAGCCCGGCATATTCAACCAGCAGCAGATAGCGATCCAGAAGACCAAGGTTTAAATCGGGATCACGAAAGGAGAAGGTAACTACAACCCGATCAACATTGGCCAGAGGTGGCCTGGGAAGTAGAGTATCCCGCTTAAGCACCTTCTCGATAACCGCCTGTTCCTCATTTAGAGTACGATAACAGACCCGGTCACCAACCAGGATTCTAATCCCCTGCTGTTTAATCCTTCCCCGGGGCTTAGCCCTTATTGTCTCTTCTTCTTCCCTGGCATGGATAAAGTAAAAACCTCCATAGGCCTTTACCACTATCCCCTGAGGAAGCCCTTTTTGCTCCAAATACTTATCCTCCTTCAATCAATAGTCTCTTGAAGCCAGAATTGTTCATCAAGATAAACCATAATTGTTGTCTCTCCAACCCCAATTACCTGATGGCTAAACCACTCACCGGGCTGATGCCGGCTCTGATATTCTACCCGTTCACCGTTGTTATCAATGACTCTAATGGTAACATCGGTGGGTTCAGTGGTGGGAACGATAAAGCGGACCATCATGTCCCGAACAGGATCTCCCTCGGGGTTTTTGATCCCGGAACTGAGTATTAGATCCATGGTTGTTCCCCTGGGCAGTTCCTCACCTGGTTGAGGATCCTGTTCAATAATGGTGCCCTCCCGCTGGCTCAGACTCTCTCTCTTCTCCAGCTGACCGGGACGCAAACCGCTATCCTCAAGCAGTTTCAGGGCATCCTCCTCGCTGAGTCCAGTCAGTCGAGGGACTTCAACCATTTCTGGCTTAACCCCACTGCTGATCACCAGGTCAACACTGCTGCCACTCTCCACCTCACGCTCAGGTGATGGATCCTGGAGGATAACACTCCCCTCAGGGGCCTGATCATCATACTCTTCCTTCTCTTCCCCCACCTCCAGGCGGGATTGATCAAGCCTGATCCTGGCCTCTCTGAGCCTCATCCCGGTTACATCCGGAACCTCTGTCAGTCTGCTGCCCTTACTAATATCCACGATCACAGTTCGATTCTGTTTGACCACCGACCCATCCTCGGGATACTGAGCCATGACCTCGCCTTCCTCATAATCACTACTGTAGAGACGTTCACCCACATCAAGTGACAGGCCTACCTCCTCCATAAAGGAGAAGGCCTCTTCCTCATCTAAACCCAAGAGTGTAGGGACTTCCACCTCAGGCACATGCATATACCGCTGAAAGATAAAGACTCCACTTACCACCAGTACCAGGCCAAGTACAAGCGCAATGACTAAAATCTTCGGCCAGTGAATACCACTGACAGCCACCCTCTCTTCCTCTTGTTCTTCAACCCCCTGATCCTTAATGGGCTCCATTATTTTGGTGGGCCTTTGCTGCTCCCATCTGCTCTCTCTCTTCCTCTTCTTTAGTTTAAGCCGGGCTGATTTTAGATCAGAGAGCAGCTCCTCAGCACTAGTGTAACGCTGATCCTCTTCCTTTTGCAGTAAGCGGAGAATAATCTTCTCCAGTACCTCGGGCACCTCCCCCTTATTGGAGGGTGGTTGGGGTTCCCGGTTAATATGCTTTAAAGCAACTGAAACAGGGCTGTCTCCGGTAAAGGGAACCTCTCCAGTTACCAATTCGTAGAGTACAACCCCTAAGGAGTAAAGATCCGAGCTGGCTGTTATCTTTCCTCCCCGGGCCTGTTCAGGTGAAAAGTAGTGGGCAGAACCCATTACCCTTTCAGTATGGGTCATGGTGGTAGAGCTTAAGGCCCGGGCTATTCCAAAGTCAGTAACCTTCAGCTGTCCTCTTTCATCCAGTAGCAGGTTATGGGGCTTAATATCACAGTGAATAATATCGTTGCGATGGGCCAGGACCAGGGCCTCTGAGAGCTGAATCATATAACCGATGGCCTCAGAGGATGAAAGGGGCCCTTCCTTTTTAATTTTTTCCTTCAGGTTACCCCCCTTAATCTTCTCCATGACCAGAAAATGAAGATCACCATCACGACCAATATCATAGATGTTAACGATATTGGGATGAGCCAGCCTGGCAACTGCCTTGGCCTCTCTCTTAAAACGACGTATAATCTTCTTTTCACTGGCCATCTGGGGCCTGAGTATTTTTAAGGCCACATCACGATCAAGCAGGGTGTCCCGGGCTTCATAAACCAGAGCCATACCACCAGCACCCAGCTGACGTTTTATCTTATAGCGCCCATTTAATTCTTTCCCCATCATTGCTGCCTCACCTCAAAGGACTGATGAAACTGAAAAACCACTGCTGTGATATTATCCTTGCCTCCCCGCCGGTTGGCCTCTTCAATTAGTATCTCCACTGCTGTCTCCGGACTGTGATCAGCAAGGATATCAGCAATTTTTTCCTCGGAGACCAGGTTGGTCAGGCCATCGGTGCAGAGCAGAAGAATATCCTCTGGCTCAAGATCATATTCCTTGCATTCCACCTGCACCCTGTGGTCGGTTCCCAGAGCACGGTTTAGTACATGACGGTAGGGATGGTGCCTGCTCTCCTCCCTGCTGATCTTATTCTCCTGCAAGAGATCATTGACCAGAGAGTGGTCGGTGGTCAAGCGTTCCAGGCTTCCCTGTCGGAATAAGTAACACCTGCTATCACCAACATGCCCCAGCAGCATCCTGTTTTCGACAATAAGAGAGATGGTTAGAGTGGTACCCATCCCCTGCAGGGAGGTTTTTTTTCCTGCCGCTTCTAAAATCTTCTCATTGCCCAGGTCTACAGCCTCCTCCAGTTCCCTGATCGAATAATCCTGGAAGGAATAGTTTTCCAGGGCTTTAATAGCCAGAGAGCTGGCAACATCGCCTGCCCTGTGACCACCCATTCCATCGGCCACAGCCAGCATAATACCTGACTCTAACTCTCTTACCAAATATCGGTCTTCATTGACCTTTCTTACTCTTCCCCGATCTGTTCCAAATCCAAGGGACACACATAACACCTCATTTAAACTGAAATCTCTAGTCCTTACCTCCCAGCTGACCACAGGCAGCCCTGATCTCACTTCCCCTTCTGCGCCTGAGGGTAACAGAAAAACCCTTCTCCCTTAAAATATCAATAAAATAATCGATCCTTTTGGGTGCGGGAGGAGTAAAGCTGTCACCGGCAACTGGATTATAGGGGATAAGATTAAGGTGGCAGTTTAAACCCTCCAGTATCTCTGCCAGCTCCCATACCAGCCCCGGATCATCATTGATACCATCGATCATGGTATACTCAAAGGTGATCCTTCTACCGGTTCTTTCAAAGTATCGTCGGCAGGCAGGTATCAGCTTTTCCAGTGGATACTTTCTGTTAACAGGAACCAGTTGATCCCGTAATTCATTATTGGGAGCATGGAGTGAGACGGCCAGGACAATCTGTAACCTTTCCTGAGAGAGTCTCTCCAGTGGAGGCACCAGGCCACAGGTTGAAAGCACCATCCGCCGCTGGGAGATATTCTTCCCCAGGGGATGGTTAAAGATCCTGAGGGCACGCAGGACATGCTCCAGATTGGCAAGAGGCTCTCCCATACCCATCAGGAGGATATTGGTTACTGATCCCTCTGAAAGCTCCGCCTCGGCCCAGACCAGCTGTTCCAGGATCTCAGCTGCAGTCAGATTACGCTGAAAACCGCCCTTGCCTGTAGCACAAAAGGAACATTCCATGGCACAGCCCAGCTGAGTGGAGAGACAGAGACTTACCCGTTTAGAGGAGGGAATGATAACACTCTCTATTCTGCCTCCATCCTCAAGTCCCAGCAGCAACTTAACTGTTTCATCAGCCTCCCTCTGGGACCTGATCAGGTGCAGAGAGCTCAGCCTCAGGCTTCTGGACCACTTCTCCCTCAGAGAGAGGGGTAGAGTTGTTATTTCCCCCATTCTCAGACTCCCCTTCTGGTGGAGCCATCGAAAGAGCTGCTCGGCCCGAAAGGAGGGCTCTCCCTCCTTTTTAACCCACTCTTCAACTTCTTCAAACAAAAGACCCCTAATTGCCACTCTATCTTCCACAGACCAGTAAATACCTCCCGATAAAATCATTACTTAAGACCAATATTTTCGGACTGGATAGAAAAATATACCTTAATTACTTATTCACCTTTGATCCTCTGATTCCTGCAGTCAATTCTTTGCAAAACTGCCATAAAAAATCCCTCACAACCATCCTTTTGTGGCCGATATTCAAGGGTTTCCGGCATAGAAATTGAATCTGAAAGAGGTAAAAAGAAAACACCTGCCCGCTGAAG
>CAZXKH010000100.1:0-7028 GCA_964641385.1 uncultured Clostridia bacterium
TCCCACTAGTATTATTTCCGGATTATAGACAACAATAAAGGGAATAATATATACTGTTGCACCTAGTTTACAGGCGCGGAAAGCTGTTTTTTGCATTGGTGTTTCAGCAACAGTTGCAGCTGCATATGCTGTTACAGCAACAGGTGGGGTAATGCCTGAGATAATAGCATAGTAGAAGACGAAAATATGTGCAGCCAGTGGTTCAACTCCTAATGTTACCAGGGCAGGGGCTCCAAAAATTGCTACAATAAGGTAGGCTGCAGTTGTGGGTAATCCCATGCCCAGGATAATACAGGCCACCATAATTAAAAGTAGAGTAATAAACAAGCTTTCACCTGAGATTGCCAGAATAATGGAAGTCAAACGGAGACCTAAACCGCTAAGCTCTATCGTGCCTACGATTAAACTGGCTGTAAATAATGCTGTTGCAATGGGTACCAGCCTGCGGGCTCCTTTTTCAAAGGCATCGAAAATTTTACTTAGGTTCATGCGGGTAAAGCGACGCAGCTGTGCCAGGATGATTGTGGCAACAATCCCGTAATAGGCAGCAAAAAAGGGAGTATGTCTTTGTGCTAGGAGATATACTACTAGCACAATGGAAAATACAATATGAATGGAACCTGGAATTCCTTTCTTTGCCTGCTGTACCAGTTCTCGTGGCATGGCTGGCAAATCATCTTTATAGGCTTCTAGATGAACCATCATGAAGAGTGCAAATAGAAACATTACTGCTGGTAGAATGGCTGCCTTTGCTACTTCAATATAAGGGATACCTATAAAGTCTGCCATTAAAAAGGCTGCAGTTCCCATAATTGGAGGAACAAGCTGGCCGCTGGTTGAAGCTACAGCTTCAGTAGCACCTGCAAAAATCGGTTTGAAGCCGGTTTTTTTCATTAATGGTATGGTAAAGGTCCCAGTAGCATAAACATTGGCAACATGTGAGCCTGATATTGATCCAAAGAGTCCACTGGCAACTACAGCTGCCTTGGCTGGCCCTCCCTTAGCTCCTCCCATGGTTGCAGATGCAATATCCATAAATAACTGTCCGCCTTTGGCTTCTTCTAAAACAGCACCCAGGATAACAAACATCAAAACCAGCGTAGCAGAGATGCCTGTTACTGTACCGAATAACCCCTGAGTGGTTAGGAAGAGGTGGTCGATAAGCCTGGTAGGTGCAATAGGTGACTGTCTAAAGGGACCAGGAAAGTACGTTCCAAAGAGGGCATGGATTGTAAAGAGTGCCCAAATAATTGGCAGAGCCAATCCCAATGAACGCCTGCATGCTTCAATGACCAGTATGATTGCCAGTATTCCAATAATCCAGTCTAAACTCTCCAGGGCATGCACATAGGGAAATCTAGTTGTAATCCGTTCATAGTCTAAAAAGATATATGCTGTTGGTACCCATGCTAAGGCTGCCAACAGATAATCATACCATTCTATCCTGGATGTGTTTTTCAGGGCAGCATAGGTAAGAAAGGCCATTGCTACGTACATTGACAGGTGAGTTGAGCGAAATTTCATAACTTCTGGAAGCCCAAATTGTGCTCCATAAAGATGGTACAAAACAATAAAGATAGCATATACTCTTACCAGCTTTTGAGTAACTCCACTCAGTGATCTTTGCCCCTGGAATTTAAGTTTTCCATTTGACACTTTTGTTACCTCCCAGCTCTTATTACTAATATGCTGTAAAAACTAAGGATTTGAAGATGATAAGGAGTCTTTAGATTAATGCTTTTTGAAGGCTCACCTAAGAGCATTAATTCATTACTATGTAGATAAATGATAAATACAATTAACTGCAAAAATTGATACTAAGAGAGCAAACCCCAAATACTATGTTCCGGTTATACTTTTATGGGGCCCCCCTTCGCTGGCACAAAGGTGTTGTTTATAGTTTTTTTTTGCGAAAGGGGGCCTGGCATTAATTTGTCTCAGAATGATGGGAGCTGAAAATAATTAATTAACAGTTAGTATTAATTAGTTCAAATTTCATTCCTGCTTTCAAGCTATGGTTCAGATCGTTAATTTAAGAGCCCCTGTTCCTGGTAGTAGCGCTTAGCACCGGGATGAATTGGAGCATTTTCTGGTATTGCACTCTCAATATCAATGTTTTCAAACTGCCTGTAAGCAGAGACTAATCTTTCCTTTTCTTCAAAGATTAATTTTGTCATCATATATACCAGGTCTTCATCTGCATCTTTATGGGTGGCAAAGACTGTATCTTGGGCTGTGGTAAGAATATCATTCTCCTGGCCTTCATAAGTATCGGCAGGAATAACAGTCCTCACATAACCATAATTGTTTACCATTGCTTCTACAGCCTCTTCTTCGTGTTGTAGCAGAGTAACATCAGCTGCTTGGTTTAATTCAACCCATAATGGTTGCCTGATTACGTCATTGTTAAGAAACATATCTATATGTCCATCAATTAAACGATCTTTGGCTTCACTATAGGAGGAATGGATTACTCTTCCACCCCAGCTTCTATTATCATCATAGGCAATACCATGTTCTTCCAGCATTCTCCTGGCGTGGAGTTCTCCTGCCAATCCCCTGGTACCTGTATCAATGTCAAGTCCAGTTTGGTTTTCTGCTAGCTCACTGAGCCTTTCTACTCCAACATCGTCATCAACCCAGCTATGAAGAACGGATACTATTCCTAGACGTGCAATACCCCTTAAATCAGTAAAGGGTTCAGGATATTCTTCATGTAAACCTTCATAGCCTTCAAAGAGGTTTGGTGTATAAAGGATGGCAAAATCCGCATTTCTCTGGTTTAATGTAATGGGATTGGAGACTCCTCCACCAGGTATTATGCTATAGGCCAGGCCATCAATCTCATTACTAAACAAATCAAACATGGCAGTAGAAAGAATATACCAACCCCCACCTACAGAACCGGCGGCAGATGTTACTTCCGTGGGCTCAAGCTGGAACTCACTGGCAGTTACAGAGGGAGCAAAGGAAGCGGCAACCAATAACAGGACAGTCAATAGAGCTATACAAGTATTTTTTCTCATTTTGGAACACCCCTTAATGGTTTTAAATATAATAAAAAATTAGATAGTTGGATCGTACAGGCCCGCTAACTCAAAATGATTATTAATCAACTCTGAAGAAATAGTACTCTGCTGAAATTATATTTTTATATCTATCCCCCCCTTAATCAAAACTTTTTACATCCCATTTCATAATGAATGGTCTCTGATATCTTTTATCCTGATGATAGATAACTATGTATTTCTTCTTTGCTCATCTCTCCAAAACCAAGCTTATCCAGAGTTATTCCCTGTTCCCAGTAGTTTTCTCCGTTTAAAGCCGAGGCGATATTAATTATGGCATCAATAACAGGTGTTTTTAAGTTAAAGTGTTTGCCAATAGATGATAAAAGCACTAAACCATTGTTTATGTCTTCAGTGACAAACCTGGTCTTTAAGCTATCCGGGGCAATTACATTTCGATAGCATATATTTGTTGATATTTTTTGATGAGTAGTATCATTCTTTATGGAACAGCCATTATAATAGGCTGAAAACAGTTTATCCAGGGGCTCAACCTCTAGTCCCAGGGCTCTGGTAGCCAGTAGTTTTTCCTTATCAACCTGCTGAACTACTCTATCTATTGATGCTGTGTGTCCTTCATAATAAAATTTAAAATCAAGGGGTGATTCAATTCTACCAGCGTTTAAGATCATGGGGGAGGGGTGGATTTGGTGATTGATGTTACTCAGGGAGTTTTCTAAAACATTGTTGGCAATATTTAAGTTTGAAAGGATATCATTAAATATCTTTTTAATTATATCATTATTATTGGCCGGCATAGAAGCAATTCTTATTTCTTTTTTTACTCCATCAATGTTGATTCTGGCCGGGCCAAGGGAATTTTCATCCTTTTTTGCTACGAATAATAAGCTTGCAGTTCCAGCTATGTTAATCTCCTGTTCTTTGTTATGTTTCTTTAATGCTTCGTACAGTTTAATAGTACCCAGATTGTCTGGGCACAATAATACAGTCTGCCCCTTTTTTAGATGGGGAACCATCTTTTTGAACAAGAAATCATGAGCAAAGGCAGGGACAGGAATTATAATTATTTCTACTCCCTCAAGGGCTTCCTTGATATCAGTTGTTAGCATATTGGGTTTTATAAATCCAGATACTTCGCCATAAGCTTCAATGCCGCCTCGTTCGGATATTTGATCGATATTGCTTTTAAATTCTGGAAACTCAAAAAGATTAACTCGATGGCCTTCTTTTGTTAAATAGAAAGTATATGCATAACCTCCATTGCCTGCTCCAATAACTGCAATATCTTTATTCATGCAAATCCTCCTCGCTGATGTTTGTTACTATGTAAAAAAACTTGACTTCTTTTATAATTCACTTACTTGAAAGGTAATTATTGGAGAATAATCACAGAATAATATCAATCCTCCCTTCCATATTTTGTTGAGCATTAAGGTTCTTGAGGACAAATGGATAAAAAATTTAATCGCTGCAGTATTACTGTCATATATAGAATTGTATAATATACTAATGTAGTACAATTGCAGCTAAAAAAATAATTTTCGCATCTGATTATTTATAACCACTTTCAGATTTTTTTAGATGTTCATACATTGCCTTACGGGCTTTTTCTGGATTGCCTTCAATAATAGCATCACATATTTTTTGATGATCATTAATCATGAACTCTTTATAATTATTAATGTCTAAATGGTTTCTCTGGGATTTTAATTCTCCATTAATCATTCCGATAAGCTTCAATAATATTTTGTTATGTGCTATTTCAGCAATAATCATATGAAATTTGGGCCCTAATTCTTTCCAGTTTCCATTGGTGATTACACTCTCTTTAAATTTGTCTTTAATATCTCTTAGTTTTTCCTTTTCTTCTTCTGTTGCTCTTTTGGCAGCCAGATAAGCCATCTCGGTTTCCAAAATAAAGCGGATTTCCATCAAATCATCAAGAATCTCTCTATCACTTATTAATTCAAGTAATCCTCTATTTCTAATTTTTTGCAGAGCTCCATCAACGATAAAAGTACCTTTACCCGGATTAGATTTTATAATTCCATTCATGGAAAGACTCTTTAGTGCTTCTCTGACGCAGTTTCTGCTTACCCCAAATTCCTGGGCAAGTTTATTTTCGCTTGGAAGCTTGTCTCCGTCCACCCAGATTTTTTTCTCGATGGCATTAATGATTTCTTCTACTACTTCTTCTGATAATGTTTTTCTATTGTTTTTGATTGTTTTAAACATCTGAAACATCCTCTCCCATACCATGGTGCAATAATTCCTTCCCTTTATGGCCTGACTGTAGGAAAGGAATATTAGTTTCGCATGAAACCTTTCTTTAAGGAGCTTTAAATAATAATGTTGTTATAGGAATGGGGTTTGTGTCCCATTATTAAAGATGAAGCATTGGTGAAGGGTAATACTCTTAAAAAATATTATAATGGAAATAAATAAATATGTCAAATGTATTATTGTACTACAATTGGTCTATTTCAGTTATTTAGTTTCATAAAACTCCATTAAATATTGTTTATATGCTTAATACTTCAACATAGGACCCATTAATTCCTTTGAATCCTGAGTGGAGGTAGAATATTTGCTGGATGACAGTCACTGGCTTTAAGCCATAGAGGAGATAGACTGGTTATAATTTGTCCAGTGAACACCGTTGATGTATAATCAAAAAAAATATCCGAGACTGATAGTTATTCGATCAGATTTATCTTTTTCAAGGAATGATGACTATCTAAAAGCGGGATATTATCGGTCGTGTCAGTAAAGATCTCAGCTGGTATTTTAATATCCTTAGCAGGCTGCTATCTAACTATGCACAAAATATTTGCAGTCTAAGGGCCTCTTTTCAAATATGCTGTGCAGGTTACAATTGATTGATCAAATTTTGATGAAATATATGCAGGTTTTTCTTTGAACTGAGGTGAAAGAATACTATAGGTGTTACTAGAAATGGGGGTTTTATAGCTTATGGCAGAAATGAAGGGCTGGAAAGCCTTTTTTAACAGTTATGCACCAAAATATATGGAAGAATCCTTTACAAATAATACTGTTCAGGAAGTAGATTTTCTTGAAGAAGAATTGAAGTTGCACAGGGGGGCATCTATTCTCGATGTAGGTTGTGGCACGGGCAGGCATTCACTTGAACTGTCAAGGCGTGGGTATCAGGTTACTGGACTTGATATTTCCGAGAATATGCTGCAGGAAGCCAAAGGCATATCTGAGAGGGAAGGCTTACAGGTTGAATTTTTCCAGGCCGATGCAGTTGATTTTACGGTGGATATATTATTTGATGCCTGTATTTCTTTGTGTGAAGGGGCTTTTGGTTTACTATCAGTAGGGGAAGACCCTTTATCTAGAGATTTAAAGATTATTGAAAGGATTAATTTAGCTTTAAAACCAGGGTCTAAGTTTATTATGACAGTATTAAATGGGATGAGAATGATCAGGAAGTACAGTGAGGAGGATGTGGAAAGGGGTTTTTTTGATCCGGTTAGTACAGTTGAGGCCTATCCCTTATCTGAAATAATGGATGGAGCCTCCAGTAATATTATGGTAAGGGAGAAGGGTTTTATGCCGTCAGAATTATATTTGATGTTGGAGGGGAAAGGATTTAAGGTAGAGAAATTGTGGGGTGGCACAGCGGGAGACTGGAATAGAGAGCGAGTAAGGCTTGATGAGATGGAGATAATGGTTGTGAGTAGAAAAAAAGATAATATAGAATAATCAATACGTTTTCTAACATAAGATGAAAATAAAGTAATTATTATAATAAAAAAAATAGTTAGGGCAGTATTCAGATTAATCGCATTCATATCATTATATCGGAGGTTTAATGATGCTCTCAATAAAGGAAGCAAAGAAAACTATGGAAAGGGTAATTGAACCCCAAATAATTGACCGGGATGTGGAACCGATCCCTCTGTGGAATGCAGGTGGTAGGGTACTGGCTCAAGAGGTTATTGCCAGGGAGCATGTCCCGCACTTTGATCGCTC
>CAZXKH010000101.1:0-1122 GCA_964641385.1 uncultured Clostridia bacterium
GCCCACTGTCTGACAAGTCTCATTTTGCGCAACAGTGGCATGGTGTTGACAACCCTCTCGGTAACCTTCTTCAAAAACTGCCAGCTGGAACTCTGTCTCAGCTCTCTAATCTCCTGGCTATCCCCCAGGCCAATTAAAAAGCTACCATGAGGAGTCTGCTTGAAATAAACACAGTGCTCAAAGGAGATTACCATGGCTCTTTGGATCCTGTTCACCGGTTCAGTAACCATAATCTGATGTCGTTCCGGATAAAGGGGAACCTCTACCCCCAGCTGAGCAGCAAGCATCTTACCCCAGGGACCGGCAGCATTAACAACTTTTTTAGCCATCAGTTCCTCTCCCGATCCAGTTATAAGTTTATATCCTCCCTGGCACTCTTCCAGGGAATGGACTGGAGTGCTGGTCCTGATTTCTACCCCTCTTCTTTCAGCTGCCCGAGCATAGGCCCAGCTGGCCTGAAAGGGATCTGCATGGCCATCCCGGGGATTAAAGGAAGCACCCAGCACATCCTCCAGTGCAAGATGAGGAAAGAGTTCAGCCAGCTCATCTAAAGACAAAAAGACAGAATCATGGACTCCAAGTGAATGTTGTAACTCAATATTCTTTTTTAGCTGCTCTGCCTGTGACTGGCTATAGGCGAGCATTAAATAACCATCCTGAACAAAGTCCAGTTCAGGATGTTGAAGTTCTTCAGCAAGATTCTCCCAGATCTTTATACTCTCTCTGGCCAAAAGACAGTTAATCCTGGTTCCAAACTGATGCCTGATACCGGCAGCCGATCTGCCAGTTCCACCACTGGCCAGGAAATCCTTCTCAAGCAGCAGAACATCTGTCATCCCCCTGCAGGCCAGGTTATAGGCTATGGCACAACCGTGTATTCCACCTCCAATAATTACTATCTCCACACCCTTCATAATATTTCCCCTTTTCTATTCTGACTATTGACATCAATCAAATTAATCTGAATATTAAACATAGTTAACTTAAAATATGCCTGTATTTAAGGATAAATTATGCAAGTTTTATACCGGACAGAGAACACACTTTTGGAGACCCCAATTACTAATTGTTGTTCATAGTATAAACATAATGGAAGCCGATTGTTAAAAAATATAACCATAA
>CAZXKH010000101.1:1132-7023 GCA_964641385.1 uncultured Clostridia bacterium
AGACTATCCTCATCCGGGCAGCCGCTTGCTAAACAATAGACCCCGCAGGGGGAAGCAGTGAAGCAATTAGAAGACGAGACATGAGAGGCAGAATCTTTTGACACCATAAATGATAAAAATCCTTGTATTCCAAGGATTTTATGCATATTAATCTAAATTTTTGTTATTATTTGCTTATTTGCACTCCAAGAGGGTGAAGGATAATCAAGGCCAAAAAACTACCCTGCCGACGGAAGCTCACTATACAGTAGGAACCAGTACTCTTACTTTTAACCGATAGTTGTTTGAACTGGGTTTAACCCAAGTGGGACTGAATACCCCACTTGGGTTTATTCTCTGGGCCCTGTAGCTTAAGCTTTGAGACAGGATATACAAGGCATCTACTCCCTGTATGTAGAAATAGGGCTATAGACTATGTTCTCTACACGCAGATGGGGTCTTCCCAAAATATGAGTGCATAAACTTGGACAATAGTTGTCTATCCCCCTTCCCACCTCAAAGTAGATGTGTGAAGTTATACCTCTAACCTCCAGTCGGTAGCATCATATGCCAGTCATGTGAAGGAGATTTGTAGCCTCCTGCAGACTTTGTTTGATGGTAGAGGAGGTCACCTCTTAACCCGTTGCATTTACTTTATGCTAACCTTCTATTTATCAAGTAAAAGATAAACAGAACCAATTGAAAAAAAGACAAGTATCCCCAGTAAAAGCCAGCTCATACTATAGCTGCCGGTATGATCTGCAAGATATCCGAAAATAGGTGGGCTAACCATAACACCCAGACGAGTAAAGACCAGGCTTAACCCCATTGCCGTTCCAATCCGCTTTTTCCCCACCAAATCACCGATTGCAGCAATATGTAAACCTGACCAGCCTCGTCCCAGTCCAAAGACAAGAGAAATAAGAATTTAAGAATTATACTCAGCAGGGAAGTGATAGCATGAGGAAAAAGGCCCACTATCAAACAGGGTAGAGTCATTGCAAAGCCTATAGCCAGGAATCCTTTCCTTTTGCTGCCTGCCAATAAGACATCACTCAAAAAACCCCATCCTGGACGACCAATAATATTGCCCAGATGATATATGCCGAATCCAAAACCGGCCATAGTTCTGCTCAATCCATAATCAAGATGCAGAAAAAGTGTGAAGTGAGTGCTGCCTACAGAGGAAACCGAACCAAATATTATTCCCAAAAAACACAGCAAAAGATAGTGCCGATTACAAAGTAATTTAACTATATCCTCCCTGAAGGAGTTTTTAGACTGTGTATCTACATTCTCTGTTTGATTCTTTTGTATGGCCTGATTGTCCGTCCTGTCCTGATATCTGCTATAGATTAAAAGGCCCAATAACAGTGCAAAAAAAACCAGCCAGAATGACTGATTTTCTCCATCCCATAAGAGTCCCCAACACGGGAAACAATACTGCACCCAAAAGACCCCCTGCTCCACTTCCTGACTGAACAATACCCATGGCAATTGTTCTTTCTTCACGGGAGTACCAGGTCATAACAGCCTTACTGGCTGCAGGAGTTATTAAGCTGTGACCAAAACCAACAACAAAGGCAAAGATAAGCAAAATAAAATAAGCAGGAGCAAGGGAATGAAGGGAAATAAAGATACCAATAACACTTATTCCAGTTAACATTCCAATCCTGGAACCATAGGTATCTACTATGCGTCCACTAAGAATTGAAAACAGAGAAGAGCTGGCAAAGAGAAAGGTTGAATAAAAACCAATCTGTGTTCTTGTTAAGTTAAAGTCCTCTTTGATAAAGGGAAAGAGTGCCAGAAAACCATCTCTACTCAAACCTGAGGCCATAGGAGCAACAAAAATTATTAGCAATAACAGGTTAAATTTAAAATTATATCTTTTCTTAACAGACTCCATTGAGCCTCCCTTTAAAAAAAGTTATAGCCACTTATGCAGTCTAAGAACTCTTAGCCACTCTTCTACTGTTTTTTATATTACTGTAAAGGCTGAGCAGGATTAGCAAAATAATAATAAGACAGATAGGCCTGGTAACAAAGATAAGTGGACTGCCATCAGATAACATTAAAGACCTGTGCAGATTGGTTTCAGCCATTGGTCCCAGAATAATCCCCAGTAATATAGCAGGCATGGAAAAACCAAACTTCCTGAGCACATAACAAAAGCATCCCAGAACAAAAGCAATCAATACACTTGAATATGCCTGTCCCACTGCATAGGCACCAATCGTGGCCAAAGAAGTAATAATCGGGATCATGATATTTAACGGCACGTCCAGGATAAACTTACTCAAAAACCTTACAATGGTAAAACCATAAATTACAAAAAGAATATTGGTAATAAATAAACTGAGCATGATAGAGTAAACAACAGGAGCCTGTTCAACGAAAAGCCTGGGGCCAGGGGTTAAACCCACAATTTGAAGAGCACCAATCAGGATGGCGAGAACCCCACTACCGGGTATACCCAGTGTTAGGAGAGGAATAAGCCCACCTCCAATTACAGCATTATTGGCAGACTCTGCAGCAACTATACCCTCCATGGATCCTGTTCCAAATTTTTCTGGATGTTTTGAAGATCTTTTAGCCTCATTATAGGCCACCCAGGCTCCAACAGATCCACCTGCACCGGGAATAGCACCAATAAAAGTGCCAATAATGGAGGATTTAAGTATTAATCTTTTCATTCCGGCCAGGATTCTGAGTATTCCAAAGAAATCCCATTTGCCGATCTCCACCTCACCGGTAACCTTCTGTTGAATATTATCCTTAGCAATGAGAAAAAAGACCTGGGAAAATGCATAAATACCAATAATCCCAATAATTACACCAATACCATCCCACAGCTCATATAAACCAAAGGTTAATCTGGGATAACCGGCAATACCATCCATACCAATAGAATGAAGTAATAATCCTATACATCCGGACATTAAAGTCTTGATCATCGATCCTCTGGCAATAAATCCAATGATAAACAATCCAAAGACAGCCAGCATAAAAAACTCCGGGGGACCAAACCTTAAGGCAAAGCTGGCCAGAATTGGAGCACCGATAATCAAGAAAAACCAGCCAATGTTACCACCAATACTGGATGCCAGTATATCAGCACTCAATGCCTTACTGGCCTCTCCCTTCTGAGTCATGGGATAACCCTCTTCAGTAGTTGCAGTTCCAGAGGCAGTGCCGGGAATATTATATAAGATCCCCCCAATAGAACCGGCATAAGTAGAACCGGCATAAATTGCTATCAATAACATAATGGCACTATCGGCTCTCATACCAAAGGTGGCCGGTAAGAGCAACGTTATAACCAGAGAGCCTCCCATACCGGGCAGAGCACCTACAATAAGACCGGCCAGTGTGCCAACAGATAGTAGTATCAGGTTTTGAGGGGTCATTAACAGCACAAACCCTTCAGCTACACCTTGCACTAGCGTCCCAAACAATTGTATTTTCACCTCCGATATTTTATCAAATTACAATGGAATTACCTGGGGTTTTAATCAATTAATGCTCTAGAATAATAATTTATTGCTCCTCCTGCCTTTAATAAACGTTTCAAAAATGGTGTTACCATTTCAAATTTGATCTCCTCTTTACCTGTTATATTATTAATGGTACCCTGCTCAAACTTCAAATCTATGGTGTCCCCATCATTTATTTTCTCATATGCCTCAGCACCTATAAATAGAGCCGGCAAACCTCTATTGATTGAATTACGATAAAAAACACGACTAAAGCTTTTTGCAAAGATGGCACTAATACCCAGAACCTGAAGTCCATAAACAGCCTGCTCTCTTGATGAGCCCGATCCAAAGTTATCCCCACCTACAATATAATCTCCCTCTGAAACCTTCTTCGAAAAATCAGGAATTAATGGCTCCATCATATAATTGGCATACTCTTCGGGTTCTAGCCTTAAATACTGAGAAGGAATAATAATATCAGTGTCTATATTATCACCCAGCTTCCAGACACGACCAGGCATGGTTAACAGCTCCTTATAAGATATTGGGTACTATTATTTCACCTGCAAGAGCAGAGGCTGCAGCCACTACGGGTGAAGAGAGATATATCTTTGACTGATTACTTCCCATCCGACCCAAAAAATTTCTACTAGATGTAGCCAGACAGACCTGGTCGTCAGCAAGCACACCTTCATACCCCGGACAGGCACTGCACCCGGGGCTACCTATCAGAGCACCGGCCTTAAAAAAGACATCAATTAAGCCCTCCTCAAGGGCACGTAAAGAGATCCTTCTGGTAGCAGGTGTAATCAGCAGACGCAGCCCCTGATGTACTTTATTGTTTTTTAAAATATCTGCTACCAGACGCAGATCTTCAATATTCCCATTGGTGCAGCCACCAATAAAGACCTGGTCAAGGGTAGTTCCAGCTACATCTTTTACTCTACCCACATTGGTTGGGGTGTCTGGTAAAGAGATTAAAGGCTCTCTGATGGAGTCCAGATTAATATTGATCTGATCAAAGAAGTTAGCATCCTGGTCACTCTTTAAAATCCAGTATCGATCCTCGTCAACATCTCTGACATGGGCTTCTATCTTTTCATCAGGTTCGACAATACAGTTCTTGGCACCAAGTTCAGAACTCATATTGGCCAGTACCATACGATCACTGATGCTCAGATATTTTAAAGCAGGTCCGGTTATTTCTATTGACTTATACTGTGCATGAATTTGGCTTTTCCTATCCATGACCTGGAAGATTGTTAAACCAAGATCCCGAGCGTTAATGTTGCTGGCAAGGGGACCACCCTCAAGATAGACCCGTATTGTTTCCGGCACCTTAAACCATATTTTGCCATGATTGAAGACAACTGCAGTCTCAGTTGGCCCCAGTGTGGAAGCAAAGGCACCCAGCGCTCCCGAAGTATTGGTATGTGAGTCGGGTCCCACCATCACTATCCCTGGTAGAGCCAACCTCTTTTCTCTAAATACCTGGTGCTTAATACCTTCATTTAATACATCCAGACCGAATCTGCTGGCAAATTGAAAGACCATTCTCTCCGCTCTTGCCTCTGGTTCAGATCTGGGAGTAATAAAATGATCGATTAGGGGTTTAACTTTCTCCCTATCAAAGATATTACCTCCAATCTGATTAAAGGCCTCCATAAAAATGGCTATCTGTGTCTCATGTATCCAGGTTAAATCAACCCTGCATTCAATAACATCCCCCGGCCTGACCCTGTCAGTTCTTCCAGCTCTGGCCATTATTTTTTCTGTTGCTGTAAGGGACATCAGTAACCTCCCTTTCATTTTTTTCTAAAGAACCATTAAATTAATTTCTTACAAGAAAATTCCCTGGGGAAAGGAAAGACCAAGTATTGTCTGAAAAAAACCAAAAATAAAGATTAGAATACAGAGGGTAATAATAAAAGAATTTCTGGTTTTGATCCCCAGATAGATAAAACTGATGATTAGAAACAAGAAGGTAGTAAGGTAATATCCCGCCCTGGGAACAAAAAACAAATATAAACAACATAGAATAAAGACAATAATAACCTTAATTGGAAACAATGAGATTGTTTCCTTGACTGAAGCTGCTAAATTATATTTTCTTATAGAATCAAAAAGATGATAAAGAGCCAGAGCCAGTAATATAAGAGCCACTATAGTAGGGAAAAATTTTGACCGATAGGGGTAATCTCTAATCATAAAGATTACAAAAAGACTAATAAAGGCCATCATGCCGGATATCACAAATTCACTCTGTTCCTGCTTCATCTTCAGATCCTCCCAGTAATATTAACTAAAAATTTTTGGGGCGGTTAAAAACCGCCCCTTTATTGATTTAATCAACCAGTTCATCCAGTACTGGTATGATATCTTCCAGCTGTCTGTCCAGCTCTAAATATAATTCATCGAATTCTTCTCCATCCA
>CAZXKH010000102.1:0-6965 GCA_964641385.1 uncultured Clostridia bacterium
CCACCACCACAGTCTTTCTGCCCCTGGCTATTCTTATCAGCTGGCTGCTCTTCCATAACTGCATATTGATATCACGGCGGCAGATGAGCTCTGCACTCAGCCCGTAATAGTCAACAATCTTCTCTGTCAGCTCTCGAAAGACAATACCCTTTCGATGTTCCAGGCCCAAAATATCAGCATTTTTTAAACCCCAGACAAGCTTTTCTACCTGCTGAAAATTGGAGAGGTCGATGCCTGCATAGTAATACCAGTCTTCCTTTTCCCTGTATTCAAAGGGGGTCTTCCAGGAAAGAATTCGATTTTCACCATCACCAACCCTGATCAGTGATCGGGGAGAAGCACCAGATAGTGATTGTGCCAAGAGATGGGCAACCTCTTTGGTTCCTTTAAAATGCTGCCAGTATGGCAAGGATAACACCCCATTTTTTCTCCTATTGCTGGAGGTAGTGCTCTTAAGGTATGCCTGCTCTATGCTGGCTGTGAAGCAGATAGTAATAAAAGTTCTGGTGTATCTCAAATAAGTATGCCATTTATTGTTCTTTTAGCTGCTTCTATTCGGGGGTTCTTTCCTTTATCTCTGCTATCCTTTATGGTATAATATATAAAAATAATGATTACGGTTAAGGCTTTTGATGTAAACAATAATTATTTTAAGGGAGGTATTGCTATTGGAGTTAAATATTTTAATTGGGGGAGAGGCGGGCCAGGGTCTGGATACCATGGACCGATTACTGGCCAGAACATTCTTCCGCATGGGCTACAGTCTTTTTAGCACCAAGGATTATATGTCCCGGATCAGGGGTGGACACAACTTCATGCAGCTCAGGATCTCCACTGAAGAGCTGTATGGTCCGGCAGAGGGAATTGATATTCTGCTGGCTCTCAATCCCGAGACTGAGAGAATACATCGGTCCCGGTTAACTGAAGGAGGCCTGATGATCTCACAGCACGGGGAGGATAGTGGAGGAAGGGATCAGGTAATTGCTGCCGAGAGGATTGCAGGGGAACTGAATAATCTTCGGGTGGCCAATACTGTCTTTGCCGGTGCTCTGTTAAAGGTAATGGGCCTTAAGAGAGACCTGATGGAGGAGGTCTTGCAGGAGAACTTTAAAGAAAAGATTGCTGAGATCAATATAGAGGCCCTGGCAGCTGGTTACAGGGAGGCAGAAGAGGTCTTCTCTTTTTCGGAACCTGAGGCCAGTGGTAAGAGGTTGTTGATCAATGGCAACCAGGCTGTGGGTCTGGGAGCAGCCATCAGTGGTGTCAAATTCTATGCTGCCTATCCCATGACTCCCTCCACCAGTATTATGGATTACCTGGCCAGCAAACAAGAGCAGCTGGGAATGGTGGTAGAACAGGCTGAGGATGAAATAGCAGCCATTAATATGGCGGTGGGTGCCTCATATAGCGGTATTCGGGCCATGACCGGGACCTCTGGTGGGGGTTTTTCTCTGATGAATGAGGGGCTGGGGCTGGCAGGAATAACTGAAACCCCCCTGGTGGTAGCAAATGTCCAGCGACCGGGACCGGCTACCGGCCTACCCACCAGAACTGAACAGGGTGATCTGCTCTTTGTAATTAACTCTTCCCAGGGTGAATTTCCACTGGTGGTTCTTGCACCCAGAGATGCCAGTGATGCCTTTAATCAGACATTTAGGGCCTTTGAGCTGGCTGATAAGTACCAGCTGCCGGTGGTTATTCTTAGCGATCAGTTTCTCGCGGATTCGGTCACCAGCTGCCAGGAGTTTGAACTGGAGAAATTAAAGAATAATCGGCATTTGATGGAGGAGGCAGCCCTTAGCGGAGATTACTGTCGTTATCAGGAGACTGATGATGGTATCTCTCCCCGGGCCTATCCGGGACAGTTCTCAGGGCAGGTGGTTTTGGCTGATAGTGATGAACATGACAGCTGCGGCCATATTATCGAAGCTGCCGATGCCAGAAAGAGGATGGTGGAGAAGAGAGCCAGGAAAATGGAGCGCCTGCAGGAGGAGGATCTGCTGGAACCACATTATGTGGGGGATGAAGAGCCCGATCTGCTGTTGCTGGGCTGGGGCTCTACCTATGGTCCTCTGCTGGAAGCCAGGGAGCTGCTGGTTGATGATGGTTCAGAGGTTGGTTTGCTCTCCTTCAATCATCTCTGTCCCTTCCCCACCGAGAGAGTTCAAGAGTTGGCCGGGAGAGAAGTTAAAACTGTTGTCGTGGAGAACAATTATAGCGGACAATTCGCCAGGTTACTGAGAAGTGAAACCGGCATTAAAGTAGACCAAATCATTTTAAAGTATGATGGGCGTCCCTTCAGTGGCAGGGAGATCTATCAGCGAATTAGAGAGGAAGTGCTGGATTGATGCAGAGAGAAGAGATCTTTGAGGGTAAGAGAGAGACTGCATGGTGTCCGGGGTGTGGAAACTTTGCCATTAGAAAGGCTCTAATCAGTGCATTGAGCCAGAAAGAGCTGGGACCTGAGGATGTAACCCTCTTTACCGGTATTGGTCAGGCAGCAAAGATGCCTCATTATCTGAAAATCAATGGTTTTAATGGCTTACATGGCAGAGCACTTCCTCCGGCACTGGGGATGCGTATAGCCAATCCGAAACTGCAGGTTATAGTTGAATCAGGAGATGGTGACACCTATGGTGAGGGAGGTAATCACTTTCTGCACAACATCAGGCGCAACCCGGATCTGGTTCATCTGGTCCACAACAATCAGATCTACGGCCTGACTAAGGGACAGGCCTCTCCTACAACTGCCAGTAAGGTAAGAAGTCTTTTTCAACCACATGCCAGGCCCCTTAATCCTCTTTTTCTGGCTCTATCACTGGGTGCGGGTTTTGTGGCCAGGGCTTTTGCCGGTGATGAAGAGCAGTTAAAGGATTTGATAATTGAAGCTATGGATTATCAGGGTTATGCTTTAATCGATATCCTGCAGCCCTGTGTCTCCTTTAATCGAGTCAACACTTATCAGTGGTACAGAGAAAGGGTCTATCACCTGGGAAGTGATTATGATCCCCTTGATTATGAAGGAGCACTAAAGAAGAGCAGGGAATGGGGAGCAAAGATACCAACAGGAGTAATCTATAAGGAGCCAGGGAGGAAGACCTTCAGGGAGGGCTTTGAACATCTTGGTGACAGGTCCCTGGTGGAGGAAGAGACTGAACCAGCCCGGCTAAAAGAGCTGCTGCAGGACTTCAGGTAATAATCATTATTCTATCAGAGGAGTGAATTAAATGTCTGTGAAAGGAATGAAACTGGAAATATACACCAGGGACTGGTGTCCGTACTGCCGGAGGGCTAAAGCATTACTCGATAGCAAGGGGCTTGAATACCAGGAGATAGAGATCAGTAATGATCGGGACCTGCAGCAGGAGATGAAGGAGAGAAGTGGTGGTGAATACTTAGTACCTCAGCTCTTTCTCAATGACGAGTATTTGGGAAGCTATGACCGGCTAATAGAGATGGAAACCTCCGGTGAGTTTAATCAGATGCTGGAGCTTGAGGTTCCAGACTATACCCAACAGCTCTGGGATCTGGTTATAATTGGTGCCGGACCGGCAGGGCAGACTGCTGCCCTTTATGCTGCCCGCAAGGGTATTGATACCTTAATGGTGGCTACTGCCATGGGTGGTCAGGTGGTTGAGACTGATATCGTGGATAATTACTCGGGTAAGCCCGAGATTAAGGGCCCTGATCTCATGTATTCCTTCTGGGAACATACACAGAATTACGGCCTGAGTGCCATGCTGGGGGAAAGGGTGGAGGAGATTAAGGCTGATAACAATCATTACCGGCTCTTGACCTCCAGTGGTAAGGATCTTTCGACAAAAACAGTAATTATAGCTACGGGAACCAACAAGCGGACACTGGGTGTTAAGAGAGAGAAGCGACTAAAGGGTAAGGGAGTCCATTATTGCACTATCTGTGATGGTATTCTTTATGCTGGCCAGTCAGTAGCTGTGGTTGGTGGTGGTAACTCTGCCATGGAGGCAGCCCTGGATATGAGCAAGCTGGATAGCAGGGTCTCTTTAATTGTTAGAGGTGACAGTTTAAGTGGAGATCAGCTGCTACAGGAGAAGGTAGCGGCCTCAGATTTAATTGAGGTCCATTACAACAGCAATACGCAGGAGATTGTGGGAGCTGATAGCCTGGAGAAAGTTGTGATTAGAGACAGAAATACCGGTAAGGTAACTGAGCTGGAGGTTAAGGCAGTCTTTATCCAGATTGGCCTAATACCCAACAGTGGTTTTGTTAGCAAGCTGCTGGAGTTAAATAAGCGTAAAGAGATTCTCATCGATGAGGATAACAGCACCTCCCTGGAGGGTATCTGGGCTGCCGGTGATGTTAGCAGTATTAAGGATAAGCAGATAATTGTTGCTGCTGGAGAGGGCGCCAAAGCAGCTCTTAGAGTAAATGAATATCTGAAATAGAATAATAACCTCATTACAGATCAGGGATAGGGTACTGAACTGTAGCCCCACGATATACCTGACTAAATTCGGATGATGCTCTTAGTCTGTAGTTTGGCCCAAAGAAGTCCCGGGAGGTAGGGGCAGTGCTATATACACAAAAGATCTGGATAAGATTGGCGAAGGGCAATGGTGCTTCCAGGAGAGGTGTTGAGACTACCTGGCACCATCACCACCATTTATGAAACAATTAACAATTCCTTCACCAGTAAACAAAGTTTGTAAGGGGACTTCTTTAAGATTGATCTGGGGCCAGTATCCTATCCTTCAACAATTATTATTGATTAAATATTCTTTTTATCTCTATCCGAAAGCGGGTAGAGATGCAGGAATGAAGTTGGGGTATGTCGAAAAGATAAGGTAAGTCAACTTTAACTCATTACAGGAGAGGAGTCTAATAATATTGACCTCAGATTACAGGGTTTATGTTGATCAGGATCTTAAACCCCTGATTCCAAGGTTTCTGGAAAACCGCAAACAGGAGATAGAAGAGATTAAAGGGGCTGCAGAAGAAGAGAATTATGACCGGATAAGAGAACTCGGTCATAACTTCAAGGGAGTTGGAGGAGGATATGGCTTTGATGAAATAACCAGGCTGGGTAAGGAGATTGAAGAGGCTGCTAAGCATGAAGAGCTGGAGCTGATTGGACAGTTAATAAACAACCTGGAGGATTATCTGCAGCAGGCAGAGATTATATATCAGTAAGGTAGATATTACTGTTACTGGCATGAGGGGGTTTTACTGTGGCCAGACTTGATCTTAATCGGGAGTATGAGATAATCTTCAACAATACACAGGATGCTATTTTCTTAGTTGATGTTAATTCCCAGCAGAAATTTTGTTACTTAAATCTGAATGCTACCCATGAAAGGTTGACCGGGCTTACCAGTGAAGAAGTCAGGGGGAAAACTCCCAGGGAAGTTTTAGGTGATGAAATGGGTGCTGCTGTTGAAGAAAAGTACCGCAGCTGTATTGAGGCCGAAGAACCCATATCCTATGAAGAGGAGCTGGATCTTCCTGGTGGGAAAAGGGTCTGGCTGACCAGTCTTACTCCTGTCATTGATCAGGGCAGGGCAACAATGATCGTTGGTTCCAGCAGAGATATTACTGCCAAAAAGGAGGTGGAACGGCGTCTAAAGAAGTTACATGAGCGCTATCAGCTGGCCACTATTTCTGCCGAAATTGGTGTCTGGGAGTGGGATTTGAAGACCGATGAATTGATATGGGATGATCAGATGTACAGCCTTTATGGAGATGAATATAAGGAGAAGGAGGATTACTACCAGACCTGGTTAAAGGCCATTCATCCTGAGGATCGAGAAAGAGCTAAGCAGGAAGTAGAGAGGGCTGTAGCCGGTAAGGAGGAATACAATACTCTCTTTCGGATTACAGGTCAGCAGGGTAGGGTCCGTTATATTAGGGCCTTTGGACAGCTGATCAGGGATGAAAAGGGCAAACCAGTGTATATGATTGGTGTTAATTATGATCTTACCGAGCAGAAGGAGACGGAAAAGGAGCTCAAGGATCAGCGAAGCTCCTTTCAGCAGGTAATCAATAATGCTCCTGATTGTATCTTTATCAAGGATAGCCAGGGGAGGTACAGGCTGATCAACAGGGCCTTAGAAGAGCTCTTTGGTGCAGGCAGTGAGGAAATAATCGGAAAGACCGATTATGAGCTGAGTCCCACCGATGAAGAGGCCCAGGACTTTGAGAACGACGATCTAGTAGTTCTGCAGGGTAAGGAGTTAAATATTAGCGAGGAAAGGATATCTGATGCTCAGGGAAGGGTCAGATGGTTTCAGACAAAAAAGGTTCCCATCACCTATCAGGGTGAGAACTCTCTTTTGGGTATTGCCAGGGATATCACTGAGAGGCGTGAGATCGAAAAGAAGTACCGTATCCTTTTTAATGAGTCACCCTACGGGATTTTGCTAATTGATCCAGAAACAGGGGAGGCAGTAGACTTCAATGACACTGTCTGTCACCAGCTGGGATATTCCCGGGAAGAGTTTCAAGATTTAACTATCAATGATTATGATGTTATTGAAACCCCCTCTCAAACCAGAGAGAGGATTGGCAGGATTATGCAGGGTGTCCGAGAGGAGTTTGAGACTAAACATAGAAGAAAAGAGGGCAATGTACTTGACGTAATGGTTACTGCCAAGCTGATCAGGGTCAATGAAAGGGATTTAATCCTCTCTATTTTTAGAGACATAACCGAGCAAAAAGAGGCAGAAAAGAGTCTGAAAAAGAGTGAACGGCGATATCGGGGTCTGGTTGAGTCACAGAATGACCTGATAGTCAGGGTTGACCCCGATAATAAGTTTACCTTTGTCAACGATGCCTACTGTCAGACCTTTGGCAAAAAAAGGGAAGATCTGATCGGTAAAACCTTTACCCCTCTTGTCCACGAAGATGATGTGGAGAAGACAATGGCTGCCATGGAAAAACTGAGTTCTCCTCCCTACAGGGTACAGCTGGAGAAACGGGCAATGACGGTT
>CAZXKH010000103.1:0-6908 GCA_964641385.1 uncultured Clostridia bacterium
ATTATCGAGATTACTAATTTAAAACCTCGTCCTTGTTAAAGGGCGGGGATACAAACTAGTGCATTAAGAAGTATACTAAGGGTTCTCTTAGAGATAAGCCCCTTAGGTTAGAAGGCGTATTGACATCGCCCGTGGGTTTAAGATACAAATCAAACTCATGTTACTTAGCTGATTGGAATATTAGTATCTTTGATACGGGGTATTCCAATGAAACATCAGCTAGGGAAGCTGCTTAAAGCAGTTAAGAATCCTCGCTCCATGAGTGAAAAGAATGGGCGGGGAGTATGTCAATTCGAGAGAGGATAATATAATCTTTACTTAATAGTTCATATCTCTAAAGATGTATAAATTTTCTTAAAAAGGATGGTGGCATCTTAATGGTAAAGGATCTGCAGTCAGTACGGAATATTGGTTTAATATCTCACGGTGGTGTGGGCAAGACAACACTGACCGATACTCTGCTCTATAACTGTGGTCTTGTAGACCGTCTGGGACGAGTGGATGATGAAAACTCTAATTCAGACTTTTTGCCGGAGGAAAAGAAACGAAGGATCTCCATTAATTCTTCCTTTTTTACATTACCTGTAGATGACTGTCAGCTGAATTTGATAGATACACCTGGTTACGGTGATCTGGCCGGTGATGTGAAGAGCAGTCTGAGGATTGTTGATGGAGCACTGCTGATGTGCTGTGCCCTTTCTGGTGTACAGGTTAATACCAGGCGTTACTGGGAGTATACAGATCAGTACCAGCTACCTCGGATGGTAATGATTAATAAGCTGGATCGTGAGGATTCCAGCTTTGAACAGACACTGGAGGATCTGCGGGAAAACTTTGATGCTGGCCTGACACCACTGGTAATACCCATTGGTAGTGGCGATGATTTCAAAGGGGTGGTGGATCTTTTACAGAAAAAGGCCTATCTCTATCAGGAGGATGGTTCTGCCAGTGAGAGCGATATACCTGATGAAATGGCGTCAGCTGTAGAGGAAATGAGCATGGAGCTCTTAGAAAACCTGGTAGAGACAGATGAAGAATTAATGATGAAATACCTTGAAGATGAAGAGATTAGCTTTGAGGAGCTGCAGTCTGCTCTAAGGGAGGCTGTTATCGAGGGTGAGATGGTTCCGGTGGTGGCCGGTTCTGCTGTTAAAAACATCGGCCTTGATCTATTATTGAGCTATATGGCCTCTGTCTTTCCCTCACCTCTGGAGGTAGAGCAGGAAAGGGTAACTGAGGTTGAAAGCGGTGAGGAGGTTATACTTGCAGCCGATAAGGATGCCCCTCTTGCAGCCCTGGTGGCCAAGACCATGGTTGATCCCTATGTGGGGAGACTGAATGTGGTCAGGGTTTACTCAGGTCAGCTAACTCCTGATCAGGAGATCTACAATGTTAACCGTGATGAAAAGGAGAAAGTTGGTAAGATCTTTCAGCTTTTCGGACAGGAGCAGGAGAACCTGGAGGCAGCTCTGCCGGGACAGATAGTGGCCCTGGGTAAGCTTTCAGTTACCAAGACTGGAGACAGTCTTGCTTCCAGTGATCGACTGGTTCAGTTTCCTGACCTGGATCTTCCTCGTCCCTCTCTTCCCCTGGCAGTACAGCCAGAATCTGAGGGTGATGAGGAGAAGATCTCCACTGCTCTCTCTCGCTATGCTGAGGAGGACCCAACCTTTACCGTGCACCATAACGCTGAGACCAAGGAGCTGATCATTACCTGTATGGGACAGCTCCATATTGATATTGCACGTGATATTTCCCAGCGCAAGTTCGGTATAGGTTTTGTTACCTCAGTGCCCAGGGTTGCCTATAAGGAAACCCTGCAAAAAAAGGTTGATGTAGAGGAGAAATATAAGAAACAATCAGGTGGTCGGGGACAGTACGGTCATGTCTATATTAAGGTTGAACCCCTTCCCAGGGGGCAGGGTTTTGTCTTTGAAGAGGATATCTTCGGTGGCGCAATCCCCAATCAATATATTCCGGCAGTGGAAAAGGGTATAGAAGAGGCCATGCAGGAAGGGGTGCTGGCCGGTTATCCGGTGGTTGATGTCAAGGCCACCTGTTATGATGGGTCCTACCACAGTGTTGATTCATCTGAGATGGCCTTCAAGATTGCGGCCTCCAAGGCTTTTAAAAAGGCAATGAAGAATGCACGCCCGGTTCTTTTAGAGCCCATCATGGAGATTGAGGTTACTGTTCCAGAGCAGTTTATGGGTGATATAATAGGTGATCTGAACGGCAAAAGGGGTAAAATTTTAGGCATGGAGCCAGTGGGGAAAAAACAGATTATCAAAGCCCAGGCTCCTCAGGCCGAGATCTTTAGCTATGCCACCGATTTAAAGTCGATAACCGGTGGTCAGGGCTCCTTTGATATGGAGTTCAGCTTCTATGACAAGGTGCCCCCCTCCGAAAGCGAGGACATTATCTCGCAGGAGGACACTGCATAAGGAGTTACTTCTTTATTGTATGCTCGGGGTCATGAGTCAAGGCTTATGACCCCTTCTTTTTTCCTGGAGGGAGATGATTGAGATGGAACAGGTTGTTTACACCAATGAAGGCAGGATTCTTTTAAGAGAGGGAGAGCCAGAGGACCTTTCAGGTATTATGGATCTTAACCAGGATCGGGAGGAATGCTTATTCTGGCAAGAGAGAGAGGCCCTTAAATTCTGGTTTGATTTTCAATCACAATTCAAGGGTAGAAGCCTGGTGGCAGTTCTGGAGAATAAGATTATTGGTCATGCAGAGCTACTCTTTCTACCCCAGGACGATATTGCCTATCTATGTTATCTGGCAGTTGATCAGGACTTTAAACGCCGTAAATTTGCACTGGAGATGATTCGTTATTCAATGACCAGGGCCAAAAATATGGGTGCCTCACTTTACCTGGTTTACCCTGATAGCAGTGAGTCTATTGGACTCTACCGGGGGCTTGACCTGGACCAGGAGGCTACATATCAACGTTTAATTATACCTTTAAACTCCAGCTCCTCGGTTGATTATGAGCTGGAGGAACTGGATTATAATGATCGAGCCTATCAGGAGTATTCCTATGGGATGGCGGCTTCTGTCCCTGCCAGCTATCTATGGGAGGTTATTTTTGCTGCCCAAAAGAGGGATGAACTTAATTTCCAGGGTGTGGCCGGAATCATTAAGGGGAGGGAAGCTTCTGCTCTTTTACTCTGGGATGGTATGGCTCCCTCACTCTATTTTAGAGAAGGGGATGGATACCAGCTGCTTTCATCTCTTCTTCCGGCAATTCAGGACTATTTAACCAAGCTGGGAGGCAGGGATCAGTTTGAACTCAGCCTGTTATCTGAGGTCTTGAATCAGTGGCAGTTGCAGGAAGTCGTTGACTACAGTATCAAGGGTGAAATTTACCAGATGGTAGGCAATTATTAGCAAAATTTATTATTGAAGTAATTATAAGGGATTACTGGTTTTCTGTCTCATATACTACTCTGATTTCTTGACAGGAGCCAATTTTTAGCTTATAATATTTAGTACCCTAAACTATTTGAAGGGCACAATTATTGCCTTAAAAGAGATCGATTTATTTCCCATCAGGCTTTTTTATTTGGGGCTGTTTTTTTCGATGTACACTAATTATCAATCAGAGGGAGGGATTTTTTTGAGTAGCTATAGAGATCAGATCCCAAGCAGTCAGGCAACTGAGGAGGGCTTAATGGCAGAGGAGCTGGATGATCTGATCCTGATTCAGGGAAAAGAGGAGCATTTGTTGCAGAGGGTATTTTATGCTCTGCTGCCTGTCTTTTTTCTGCTCATGGTATGGCAGGTTATTGCATTTATTGTCTTTTATAGCAGGGGGGTAGTATTCCCCAATCCCTGGCAGACCTTTGCACGTTTCTGGGAGCTACTCAGCGGAGGGACTATCCTTAGATATACTATTTATGGTCATCTTTATGAAAGTCTGGTTCGCTGGGGAACAGGATTTTTAATGGCAGGGATAACAGGCATCAGTATCGGTATTTTGATGGGCTGGTCCTCTTTCTTTGAGCGCATGATGATGCCCATAATCTTTATTCTGCAGCCCATTCCCAGCCTGGCCTGGATTCCAGTTGCCATTCTGCTTTTGGGATTGGGACAGAGATCAACTATCTTTATTATCTTTCTGGCCGGGGTCTTTCCCATTGTGATTAATATGGCCGCTGGAGTAAGCAGTGTCAATAAAATGTATATTAGGGCTGCTAAGATGCTGGGTTCAGATGATAAAACATTATTTTTTAAGGTTCTTTTGCCTGGTGCCATACCGCACCTTTTAAGTGGTTTCAGGGTTGGCCTGGCCAATGGATGGCGAGCCCTGATTGCCGCAGAGATGGTGGCCGGTGCTGGTTCAGGGCTGGGCTATGCCATTTACCAGTCTCGCTGGAATCTGGATTATACCTCGGCCTTTGTCAGTATTATAGTGATCTGTATAATTGGCCTGATTATTGAACGCTTTGGTTTTGCTCTAATCGAAAAGAGAACCATTGAAAGATGGGGTCTCAAGAGAAGTGAGGTGTAATGATGAGGACGGTAGTAGAAGTAAAGGATCTTTTCAAGGTTTACTTTGACCAGGAGCTGGAAAAGACTGTTTTGGCATTAAGGAATATTGATCTGGAAGTTAAGGAGGGTGAGTTTATCTGTCTGATTGGTCCCAGTGGTTCGGGGAAATCAACCCTGCTTAACCTTATCTCCGGCTTCTTTTCCCCTACCAAAGGCAAGATCCTGGTAGAGGGCAGGGAGGTAGAGGGTCCAGGGCCAGACCGTGGTGTTGTTTTTCAGGAATATACCCTCTTTCCCTGGTTGACGATCTCTCAGAATGTGGAGTTTGGTTTGAAGAATATTGGTGTTAAAAGGGAGGAGCGCAGGGAAAGGGCTCATTATTACCTGAAGATGGTTGGGCTCAGTGACTTTATTGATGCCCGTCCCTTTGAACTTTCGGGAGGCATGAAGCAGAGGGTGGCCATTGCCAGGGTACTTGCTCTTAATCCAGAGATTCTGCTGATGGATGAACCCTTTGGTGCCCTTGATGCACAGACCAGACAGAAGCTGCAGGTAGAGCTTTTGGATATCTGGAGGAAGGATAAGAAGACCGTTATCTTTGTGACACATAATGTTGATGAGGCAGTATTTCTTGCTGATCGAGTGGTGGTATTAACCAAACGTCCCGGCCAGATCAAAAGGGATCTCTGGATCGATTTGCAGCGTCCTCGTGATCGCTACGGCGAGGAACTGTCAGTTATCAAGCGGATGCTCCTGGAGGAGCTGATGAGTGAGGCCTTCCTCGATCAGGGCAAGAGTGAGAAGGCCTGGGAGCCAAAGGAAGAGAAAAAGATCGGGTAATGAAGATATGTCTCAGAAAGGAGTATGGATAATGAAAAGGTCTCTTATATTCTTAATCATTTTTTTCTTTATTATCTCGGCCTCTACAGGTGTTGTTGCCCATGAGATTGGCTTTGGTTATCAGACCTCAGTGGTCCATGTGGTGGGCATGGTGGCTGACCATGCCGGTTTTTTCGAGGAGGTTGGCCTTGAGGCCAATACGCAAGTCTTTTCCAGTGGTCCTCTGGTCAGTGAAGCCATTGGTTCCGGTGCCCTGGAGTTTGGCATGATGGGTGATGCACCAGCAATTATTGCGGTGGCCAGGGATTTACCGGTTAAGATCATTGCCAGTGCAGGTGGTGGTGCTGACCGGCAGCGGATGATGGTTAGAGCTGACAGTGAGATGGAGAGCATATATGATCTGGAGGGTAAAAGGCTTGGTATCAGGATGGGGACCAGTGCTCATGGCGGGTTTTTAAGTCTGGCAGAGGTTTATGACTTTGACCCTTACAGTGTGCAGATGATGGATGTTAACCCTCCTGATATGCCCGATGCCCTGGCTACAAATCAGGTTGATGCTATCCTGGTCTGGGAGTCTACTCCCACCCTAATAGAGGATCGAGGAATTGGCAGGGAACTGTTGACCTTAAGAGAATCAGGGAATCACTTTCCAGTCTTTTTGCTGGCCAATCAACGTTATCTGGACCGGAATCCGGAAGTGGCACCAATGGTGCTGGAGGCCCTTAAGCTGGCAGTAGATTTTATTGAGGAGTATCCGGAAAAGACAGAGCAGATTGTAGCAGAGGTTACAGGCCTGAGCCCTGAACTGGCCAGAAAGTCAATGGACTACCACTATTATGATCTGGAGCTGGGAGCAGAGACCCTGGAGAGTCTGAGACAGACTTCGGAGTATTTGCTGGAGGAGGGTTTGATTCCCAGGCTGCCAGACTATGAAACTGAAGTCGATGCCAGTCTTCTGGAGTAAGATACCTGAAAATAATTTAAGGAGAGTACAGGCCCCTATTCTTGATAAGGATAGGGGCCCTGGTTTTTTATTGTTCAGCTTTTTGGGGGGAATAGATATCAATAAAATTGGTTAACATTTTCATTCCCTCCCGGGTCAGAATAGATTCGGGATGGAATTGAACCCCCTCCAGAGGGTATTCACGGTGTTTAACACCCATAATTTCATCTTCATCGGTCCAGGAGGTTATCTCCAGTTCAGGGGGCAGGCTTCCAGGTTCAATGATCAGAGAGTGATAGCGGGTAGCCTGCATGGGGTTGGAGAGCTGATGGTAGATACCCTTATTTCGGTGATGAATCATGGATGTCTTTCCATGCATCAGTCTTTTGGCCCTGACAACCTGAGCCCCAAAGACGGAGCCGATGCACTGGTGTCCCAGACACACGCCAAGAATTGGAAACTCTGGTGCCAGCCGGGAGATAATCTGATTGGAGTTTCCTGCTTCCCTGGGGGTGCAGGGACCAGGGGAGATGATAATTTGATCGGGGTTTATTCTCCTGATCTCTTTCGGACCTATTTTATCATTCCGAAAGACCTTGATCTCCGGTTCCTGATCTCTACTGAT
>CAZXKH010000104.1:0-6899 GCA_964641385.1 uncultured Clostridia bacterium
CGGGAGATAAAGCCAGATACTGACAGAAGATCCTTTCTCCTGTTACTAGTTCTACACCCCTTACCTCTCCCTCCTCAGCCAGGATAGTGGTCACTTCCTGTCTAACTCTTATCTCAACTCCCCTTTCCAGCAGATAATCTCTCATCTCCCTGAGAACAGAGGTGCTATAACCTGTCCCCAGATGTCTGATCCGGGATGGAATCAGTTTCAGTTCAGCCTGGACAGCCCGCCGCTGAATCTCTTCCACCCTAGCAGGAGAAGGAGCATAGACTTTTTCAGGAGCACCAAAGCGAAGATAGATATCATCTACCACCGGAATTAACTGCTGCAGCCTATCGATGCCAATATAATTGGCCAGGTTACCTCCTATCTCAGGTGAAAGGGTCAGCTTCCCATCACTAAAAGCACCTGCCCCTCCCCAGCCGGAGACAACAGCACAGGTAGCACAGTCATAATCAGAGCAGCTCCCTCCCTTTACCTTGGAGGGACAGACCCGGCCCTCAATATTACTTCCCTTTTCCAGCATCAGGATTCTCATCGAGGGCTCTTCCTCAATACATTTTAAGGCAGTAAAAATTCCTGCCGGACCGGCACCAACAATGATCAGATCATAACTCTTCATTTAAGCACCCCTCCCCTGCAGAGATCAGCGATAGATAGCCAGACGGATCAATGATACCAGAAACAAATAAAGAAGAAAGATTACACCTACCAAAAGGCCTGAGGCCAGATAATCCATAAAGAGCAGATAGTTATATACCCCATGCATTGTACCTGCCACCAGCAGACCGGTTAATATCAAAAAGAGAGCTCTCTCCCATTTAACAGTCAGCAGGGCCCTGCCCAGAAAAAAACCGGCAATCCCCGAAAAACCAGCATGGGCCAGGGTTGTAATTAAAGACCTCAAAAGTCCAGTCTGCAGGCCATAGACCAGAGTATAAAGCATATTCTCAACTACTGCAAAACCCAGACCAGCAGCCACAGAGTAAATAATACCATCAACTGCTTCATCAAACTCATCCCGGGGATAGAAATATATTAGAACAGGCAATAGTTTAAAGCTTTCCTCTAATAGGCCCAGCAGCAAAAAGATATTTAGCTGCCTTTCAGGATCCACCAGCTGGCCCAGATAAAACTCCAGCAGTCCGGTGGGAGCTACCATTAACCCCCCCAGACCAAAGGCCAGTAAAACCAAAGAAAGGGGTTCTGGTTGCTTCCGATCCTGAAGGTAAAAATGATAAAGCCAGAAAAGACCTGGAAGAAGAACCAGGGGGAAGATTAAAAATAACAGCATAAAAATCTCCTCTCACCTTTAATCCCCCCTATTATTCCCCGGTAGAGAGTGATTATCAACTCTTAGCGGTGAAAGAACTATACATACTCAGATAACGTTCACCACTATCGGGAAAGACAGTTACCACTTTTTTGCCAGCACCCAGTTCAACTGCCAGCTGTCTGGCAGCCACCAGGCTGGCACCAGAGGAAATACCACAGAACAGGCCTTCCCTGGCAGCCAGAAGCTGGGAAGCCTGAAAGGCTTCCTCATCACCGACAGTAATAACCCGATCAATAAGCTCTTGTTTTAGTACCCTGGGGATAAAACCAGCGCCAATACCCTGGATTCTGGTTGAACCAGCTTCTCCTCCTGAGAGAACCGGTGAATTTTTTGGTTCAACTGCCACCACCTGAATTTGGGGGTTTTTCCCCTTTAGAATCTCCCCTACCCCGGTCAGGGTACCGCCAGTACCGACAGCAGAGACAAAGGCATGAAGCTCTTCCCCTGTTTCCTCCAGTATTTCCAGGGCCGTTGTCCGACGATGAACATCCGGATTAATGTAGTTCTCAAACTGCTGAGGCAGATAATAATCTTTATTCACCGCTGCCAGCTCCCGTGCCCTGGCAATGGCACCCTCCATACCCTCTTCAGCAGGGGTAAGCACCAGCTGAGCTCCATAGGCTTTAAGCAGCTCCCTTCTTTCCCTGCTCATTGATTCCGGCATCACCAGCAGCACATTATACCCTCTGGCTGCTGCCACCACTGCCAGCCCAATACCTGTATTGCCACTGGTAGGCTCTACAACCGTTCCTCCATCCTGAAGCAAGCCCCTTTCCCTGGCCCTTGTAAGCATCCCCAGTGCAATCCGATCCTTGATACTGGAGCCAGGATTAAAAAACTCCAGTTTGGCAATAATTAATGCCTCACTCTCTTTATCTGTCATCCTGTTTAAAGCCATTAGAGGAGTCTTGCCAATCAATTCTGTAACATCTTGATAGATGGCCATGAAATAAAGTAGGAAACCTCCTTTGAGATATTCCCTGGCTGATATGGCAGCAGGAGTACCCATTTGTTTTTAAAATAATTTAAGAATGAAATAAAAAAGATAACTAATCTTCTTTAACCTGCAAACGCTTTAAAATCCGCTGGTATCCATCAGCTCCATACTGCAGTGCCCGCTTTACCCTGCTGATGGTAGCACTGCTTACTCCTGTCTCTGAGGCAATATGACCATAGGTGTTTCCTTCCCTGAGCATCCGGGCCACCTCCAGGCGCTGGGCCATTGATCTAAGCTCTCCCACTGTACACAGATCCTCAAAAAAGGCATAACACTCCTCCTTATCTTCAAGGCTTAAAACGGCCTTAAAGAGCTGATCTGTAAGGAAATTTTGCAGGCGTTCATCCATTTTCAGCTCCTCCCTGACAGTCCTCTACCTGATCTCTGATCAGCTCCAGGGCATGTGGTAGAGCAGGGATAATAGCCTCCAGGCATTCTTCCACCGCCTTGGGGCTACCTGGAAGATTAATAATTAGAGCCTGGCCCCTGACACCTGCCCTTGCCCGAGAAAGCATGGCATGTGGTGTCTTGGAAATACTCACCGCACGCATGTGTTCCACCAGTCCCGGCAGTTCCTTATCCAGCACCTCTGCTGTGGCCTCTGGAGTCACATCCCGGGGAGCAATACCGGTTCCACCGGTGGTAATCACCAGCTCTAAAGACTGGCAATCGATAAAACGACGAAGACAGGCTGCTATCTGATCCCGCTCATCAGGAAGGATTATACTCTCCTCTACAACCCCTCCTATTCCTGACAGCATTTTTTGAACCAGAGGACCGCTGAGATCCTCTCTATCCCCCCGGGCTCCTCTATCACTAACTGTAATTACTCCACTTTTGATTTCCATCTTCTACCTGACCCAGCCAGGGCCAGTCTTCCCTCCCCTCCCTATTAAATTCCATAAATGATAAAGCCCTTTCATCAACACCCTACTCATCCTGCTGCAGACGAGAATGAAGAAAACTCCCGGATTTTCCACCCTCTTTCTCCATCAAAAAAATGGAACCCAGCTCCATCTCTTTATCGAGAGCCTTACACATATCATAAACTGTAAGCAGGGCTACAGAAGCACCGGTTAATACCTCCATCTCCACACCTGTTACACCATATACACTGGCGGTAACCTGAACTTCCAGTGATGGCTCCTGATGGTGAAAAATAAAATCCACCTCTATACCCCTAAGGGGCAGAGGATGACAGAGAGGTATCAGATCACTGGTCCTTTTAACAGCCATGACAGCTGCTACCCTGGCTGTAGCCAGGGCATCCCCCTTATCGATCTCCTGTTTTTCTATCTTCTGTAACAACCAGTCCTGAAGAAATATTTTTCCAGAAGCAGTAGCCCTTCTCTTTGTCCGATCCTTATCTGTCAGATCAACCATCTGAGCCCTCCCGCTCTGATCAAGATGGGTGAACTCTTTTTCCTTACTCATGCTTAAGCACCACCTGACCTCAGTTCTGTAATCCTTCCCGTCAAAGAGGAACTGGAGGCTTTTTGACTCTCTACCGCCTCCTTGAAAAGAGGGGATCTTAGCAGCTCCAATAACTCCTTTAGAAAATCCTGATCTCGATACCTGAAAAGAAGTTCATACCTGTAACCTGAGGCCTCTGAACAGGAATAAAGGGGATCTGCCTGATCCTCACTCCGAACCACCAGATTAACCATCATGGCCCTGTCCAGCTCAAGCCGCTCCAGAAGAAAGTTATAGTCCTCTTCTCTCTCCAAATGAGGGATATATACTCCAGCCAGATGGACTGTATCCTCCTTCAGAGCACTGAGACCCGAGGGCCCCCTTCTACGGCCCACTGAAGTAAGAGCAAGCCCTGGAGCCTTTGTGGACAGAAGATCCTTGAGGGTATTAAGTAGAGGATCCTGGCTGCCGGCCAGAAAGATGGGACTGCGATTTAGAGGCTTATCTTCCAGTAATTCAACTTCAACCTCAGCCCCCTGGGGCATGCCACTGTTCATCCGCTTAAGCTGCAGGAAGCCATCCCCTTTTACCAAACTGGAAAGGATTGAAGCACCACGGGGTAGGGGATGAACTACCCGCCTTTCACCAACCCTGCCCATCACCACTCTTAGGAATTCATCCAGGCCCGGGGAGGAAACCAGAGACTGCCCCAGGCAAGCAGGCACCCTTTTTAGGGGAGGAGCCGGATAACCAAGCAATTCATAGATCAGGGGTCTCAGAAAGAGATGACTGTCAAGATAGGCTGAGACCGGATAACCGGGAAGACCAACAACCAGAGCCCTCTCTTCAGGCAATATCCCCAGCACCAAAGGCTTGCCTGGCCTGATGGCCACCCCATGCAACAGCAGTTCTCCCTCCCCTTCGATAATAGATGCAAGGTAATCCTCCCGGCCGGCAGATGAACCGGCTATAGTAACCAGTAACCTGTGTTTCTTGGCCTGCTCCAGGAGCACCTTCCTGATCAGATCAGGATCATCAGGTACCGGCTGGTGTAAAAAAGGTTCTGCCCCCCACAGCCTGGCCAGAGTAGAGACAATACTGGAGTTAAATTCAACTACCTCACCGGGCTTCGGATCCTTGCCCGGTGATACCAGTTCACTGCCTGTAGGGATAATAAGGGGTTGGGGAGAGGCCTTAACCTCTACCTCTGTCACTCCACAACCTAGTAAAGCACCAATCTCAGCAGCGCCAAGCCTCTGATTGGCAGGCACCACCAGCCCTCCCTGGGGCAGGTCTTCCCCCACAGAGCGAATATGCTGTCCGGGAGTAGCAGGATGAGAGATCTCCACCATTCCATCCTCAACCCTAATCTCTTCTATCTTAATCACTGCATCATACTCCAGAGGAACAGGATCCCCTGTATCAACCATAATTAACTCCGCATCCAGCCTGAAAGCAGCTGGTTTTTGTGGTGACAGGGAGAAGGTTTTCTCAGCCCTTATAGCCACCCCGTCCATGGCCGCAGCCCGGTAATGGGGAACCGGGTAACTGGTAAGAACCGAGGAGGCTGTTATCCTGCCCTGAGATTTACTGGTTTCCACCATCTCCACAGACTGATGTTCTTTTAAATCCAGACTAATTATTGCCTCTTCCAAAAGATGAAGGGCCCTTTCAAGGCTAACTTTATTTAGAAATGTTTTTCTTTCCATAGGTATTAAGTGATTGCTCCCCCCTGAGCATCTAAAGTTAAAATGGTTACATAACAGAAGTAGAATAGGCCGTACTCTGGAGTTTATATGATAAGCCATAGAGCACAGAGAAATAACTAAGAGCATCCCTTAGAGCTGAATGACCTGTACCCTCTGCCCCTTTCTTAGACCCTCGCTGTCCATAGGAATTCTTACCAGGCCTCCGGCCTCAACCAGGGTTGTGATCAGGCTTGATTTACCGAAGAGAGGATGAGCCAGCAGCTCTCCTTTACTCTCTTCAAGCCTTAAAGGCAAAAACTGTTCCCGCTGAATATCAGAGGAATATTCCCTGACCATTTTAGCCTCCAGTGCAGGCTCTCTACTGCGGCACATACTTGCTAAAAGCAGAGGTTTTACCAGTAAAGAAAAGATAACAAGCACTGAAACTGGATGACCGGGCAGGCCAAAAACAGGAACACCATTAACAATAGCAAAAATAGTTGGTTTACCTGGCTTAACTGCTACCCCGTGGAAATAAAAGTCTGAGGCAATCTCCTCCAGCAGGGGAACAGTTACATCCCTGGTACCAACAGAACTACCCCCTGAAATCAATAACAGGTCAACCCCGGCAACTGCCTCCATCACTGCCTCCTTGAGCAGAGTAAAGGAATCACCTATTGGTTGATCAAGGATGGGTCTTCCCCCCACCTCCTCTATAGCGGCAGAAAGGGAATAGCTATTGATATCACGTATTTCGCCCGGTGCTGGTGAACCTGCCGGAGAGATCAATTCATCCCCGGTGGAGATGATACCAACCCTGGGACGCCGAAAAATGGGAACTTCGACAACCCCAAGAGCAGCCAGAGCACCCAGTTCTGCTGGACCCAGCAGGGCTCCCCGCCTGAGCAGAGGTTCCCCAGCTGCAATATCCTCTCCGGCCTCGACCAGAGCCTCTCCAGGTCGTACTGGATGGAAAACCTCTATTTGATCATGATCAAGCTCTGAGGTATACTCGACCTTCACCACAGCATCAGCACCAGCTGGTAGCATGGCACCAGTGGCAATCTTGACTGCCTTCCCCTTACCGGGAAAGGATTCAGCCCTTTCACCCATCAACACCTCACCTGATTGCTTCAAATAAACAGGGTTCTCTTCACTGGCTGCAAAGGTATCGGCTGCATTAACTGCATAACCATCCATGGTAGAACGGCTGAAGGGTGGCAGATCCTCAGGGGAATAAACATCCTCGGCCAGGACCCTGTGCCTGGCTTTACTGAAATCAATTTTTTCAACACTCAGCTGTAAAAGGCCATTTTCCTCTATACACTGCTGCGCCTGCTGTAGACTGATCAGATTATAGAAATCCAAGGAACTCACTCCATTTTCTATTCGATTAAAAACAGCCCAGCTGACAGGATTTAACTTTAATTTTCTTCTTGTTCAATATCTTTGTTATCTTCTTTGG
>CAZXKH010000105.1:0-6883 GCA_964641385.1 uncultured Clostridia bacterium
TAGCGATAACAACAATATAACAGGGGATTCTAACCCGATGGGGAATGTAATTCTTAAAAAGAGATATTATTATCTCAGATGAAACAAGAACAAAGAGTGCGGCCAAACCCATGGCCAGTCCATTGATGGCAGTATTGGTTACCGCCAGAGTAGGACAGAGCCCCAGGACCAGTATAAAGACGGGGTTCTCCTCCCAGAGTCCCCTGCCAAAATCCTTCCAGATCTGTATCATCTCCTACAGCCCTCCTTCTCCATAAATTGCAGCTATCATCTCCAGGCTCTCCTGAACGATAGCAGCCACCACCTCTGATGAAATAGTGGCTCCGGCAATGATATCATAATCATCATCTGCATCAAAGTCTGAATCAAGTCCCTGATTAACAAACTGCTGCAGAAACCATTCTTCATCTATTCGAGCTCCCAGACCGGGGGTCTCTGCCATCTCCTGAACCCTGACACCACTTACTGACATGGTATCAACATCGATCCCGGTAACCACGACAATTGGTCCCTGAAAGCCTGTATCCTCATGAGAGACAGCCACACCGACCAACCTTTCCTGATCATCATAGCCCTCAAAGATGAGCAGGCCTTCTCTCTCAACCTCTTCAAAACTTTCCGCTTCAGGAATGACAGCCATCACATTCTCCTGCTGTCTGGCCTGGCGGTTGGAAATAATCCGGGGATTGGTGAACTGATAGGTAAAGGAGAGCACCAGAGCAGAAATAGCAGTTACCACCGTCAAGACGAGTATCAAACGTCCCAGTTTAATCTTATCTGTCATCCTTTCACCTCCCCCAGGCTCTCAGGTCTGGTATACTGATCGATGATGGGCACCATCATATTCATAAAGAGAATTGAAAAGAGCACACCCTCATCAAAGGCTGCATAAAGCCTGATAATTACCAGCAGGATACCTGCTCCCACCCCAAAGAGAAGACGCCCCCTCTTGGTCAAAGGAGAGGTGACATAATCGGTAGCCATAAAGAAGGCACCCAGAATTAATCCTCCTGCCAAAAGATGAAAGACTGGATCCTCACCGGCCAGCAGAGTAAGCAGAACAACGGTTCCCAGATAACTTATAGGTACCCTCCAGTCCAGCACCCCGCGATAAAAGAGATAGGCAGCACCGATGAGCAGTGCCAGGGCCGAAGCCTCGCCCAGTGAACCAAAGGCACGAACGGTACCGGCATCAACCCAGCCCGAAATATTACCGGTGAAGAGCTGCCAGTATGAGGTCTCGATACCTCTGTGCAGCCAGAGGCCCAGCGGCGTGGCTTTACTCACACCATCCACCACCGGTTCCAGGCTTGTCCAATCAGTCATCAGAACGGGAAAGGAGACCACCAGAAAGGCCCTCCCCACCAGGGCAGGGTTAAAGGGGTTATGCCCCAGGCCACCAAAGACCTGTTTACCGATGATAATGGCCACGATAGAACCCAGCACTGCCGTCCAGACTGGAAGGCCCGGTGGTAGAGTCAGAGCCAGCAAAAGCCCAGTAACAGCAGCACTTCCATCCCGAACGGAAGTCTGTTTAAAACGCAGGTGTTGGAATAGGGCCTCGGTTAAGACTGAGGCCAGAATACAGGCAATAATCAGTACCACAGCACTCCAGCCGGCCAGAAAAACGGCAGCTATAGAGGCGGGAACCAGAGCTATAATAACATCACTCATAATACCTGTGGTGCTGCTATTATCGCGTATATGCGGAGATGAAGAGGTATACAGCCCGTTCTCCATAACATAAATCCCTCCTGAATTCTTCAATCAATATCAAGACTCTTACTGTAATTAATGGCCTGTCCCAAATTTGATAACTGGCCTTTATCCCTTCTTCTGGGCCATAACCTCGGCCTTGCCCAGTCTGATCCATTCCACCAGGGGAATCTTAGCAGGGCAAATATAGGAACAGGAACCACATTCAATACAGTCCAGAACATTATAATCCTCAAGCCTGTCCACTTCCCTGTGTTCGCTGAAACGAGCAAGATCAGTTGGCATTAAGTGCGTGGGACAGGCATCAACACAGCGAGAACAGCGTATACAGGGACCTGGCTCCAGGGGCCTTGCCTCGGCCTCAGAAAGAACCAGCACTCCGGAAGTCCCCTTCATGGTGGGTATCTCAAGGTTGGGTTGAGCCACTCCCATCATGGGGCCGCCCAGGATAACCTTGCCGGCCTGCCCCTTAAAACCACCACAGTAATCGATGAGATCCTTAACTGGAGTTCCAATACGGTAGAGAAGGTTTTTGGGTTCGGCAATGATCGATCCGGTAACCGTGGCTCCCCTTTCAATAAGGGGTACCCCCTCTCTAACTGCCCTGGTAATGGCCAGGGCGGTACCGGTATTGTTGACAACAACCCCCACATCCAGTGGCAGGCCACCCATGGGTACCTCCCGGTCCAGCAAAGCCTTAATCAAAAGCTTCTCACCACCCTGAGGGTACTTGGTTTCAAGAACCTCCAGCTGAATCTGGTCCTCATCGGAAATTTGCTCCTGCATGGCACTAATAGCCTCTGGCTTGTTGTCTTCAATTCCGATAATTCCCTGCTCTACCTCCAGCACCTTCATCAGGATCTTAAGCCCACAGACCACCTCTTCAGTCCGCTCCAGCATAAGGCGGTAATCAACAGTCAAATAGGGCTCACATTCTGCCCCATTGAGGATCATAGTATCTATCTTTTTATCCTCAGGGACAGAGACCTTAACATGGGTGGGGAACATGGCACCTCCCATCCCCACGATTCCGGCCTCACGAATAATCTCCCGCAGTCTTTCCGGAGAGAGATCCTGCCAGGAGGCCTCCGGTTTAAAATCGGGTGCCTGCTCATCCCTTCCATCACTCTCGATGGTAATGGCAGTACTCTCCTGACCCAGGAGTGTCAGTACAGGGTCCACAGCCACAACCCTGCCGGAGATACTGGCATGAACAGGAGCTGAGACAAAGGCATCGGTGGCACCAATTTTCTGCCCTCTCTTTACTTCATCCCCCACCTCGACTAAGGGCTGGTTGGGAGCACCAATATGATGGGCAAGAGGAATTACTACCCTCTCGGGCAGTGGCAGCACCTCCAATTTCTTCTCAGCCGTTAACTCCTTATTGTACGGTGGATGGATACCCTGTGCAAAGGTTTTTACGGCCATAGTTTCACTCCTTAATATTGAATAACTAAATAGAAGGACATATTAAATTCACTAACATATCTTCGCTACTTCTTTTTGAAGTCCTTTTTTTAATTTGAGACAAATTGTCAGACAATAGGCCATTAACGCGAAATAAAGACCTCATAACCCAGATTTTCAAGCTCCTGGCCCACTTCCTCTGCCTGATCCCGAGAGGAAAAACCACCCACCTGCACCCGATAGGGACTTTCTTCAGTCATAAAGGCCTCATAATCCAGCTCATGCAGCTGTGCTACAAGATTCCTTGCATTCTCACGGCTCTGAAAGGCACCCAGCTGCACCAGATAGGCATCCTCAAGGACCAGCTCCTCGATATCATCTGGATGGAGAAAATCATTCTCTTCCTCTTCCTCTTCCTGATCCTCAAAAGCTATAAATTCCTCATCTACCACCGGCTCTTCGCTGATTGTTGTCATATCTTCATCAGGTCTCAGCACATAGCCCAGCATCCAGTTGCCAATAATAAAACCTACGATAACAGCCAAAAGACACATTACCACCACTGTGAAGGCGAAGGAGATACCCTGGCTTTTGTTTAACCTTCTCTTCATCAACCTCACTTCCTTCTTAATTAGTAGTCGTCCACTATACCCTTATGCTCTCCAGAAGGAAATATGACCTGAAGTTAATTGAGAAGTTTAATAAGCCTCTTTCTGGCCTCAGAAACGGTATAGAGAGAACCAGTAATGCAGAGCAGATCATCCTCACCGATACACTCAAGAGCTTCCCCCAGGGCAGAATACAGGTCAGGCTCAACCATAATCTTTGCTGCAGGCAGATACTCAAGGGCTGCAGGATACAAATCTTCGGGCCGGGCAGCTCGGGGGTTACTGCTCCTGGTCAGAATCACCCCCCTGGCCCCAGGAAGCAGTGATGAGAACATCTCAGCTGCCTCTTTATCAGCCAGAATGCCCAGCAGCAGATATAAATTTTTGTAATCAAGATCGGACTGCAGAAAATCAGCCAGCCGGGAGATGGCCGCCGGATTATGAGCACCATCAAGGAGCACAGAGGGTTCTTCACCCATCATCTCCAGACGACAGGGCCAGCTGACCTCTGAAAGACCGCTCCTTAGAGCCTCAGGGGACCAGGGGAAACCAAAGTCAGAGGTTAATAGCTCCAGGGCGGCCAGAGCCAGACAGGCATTATCAAGCTGATGTCTGCCCAAAAGAGAGAGCTTTAAATCCCCCAGGCTGTGCCTGAGACCATTATAACTAAAGCTCTGCCCGGTGGCCAGGACTTCTCTGTCCTGATAGCCAAAGTCCCTGTTTAAACTATAAAGAGAAGCCTTTCTTGCACTACATAATTGAGCAAGTTCCTGCAGCAGCCCTTTTTCCCTGAGGCCGGTAACCACTGGCTGTCCCTGCTTGATGATACCTGCCTTTTCCCTCAGTATCTCCCCTTCTGTCGCTCCCAAAATTGAAGTGTGCTCAAGGTCAATACTGGTAATTATACTCAACAGGGAGGAACAGACATTGGTGGCATCCAGGCGCCCTCCCAGGCCCACTTCCAGCACCGCCAGCTGAACCTTACTCCGATGAAAATATGAGAAGGCCAGGGCAGTTACCACTTCGAAGAAGGTGGGAGAACCCAGTTCTGGATTGGCAGAAATCCTTTCCACTACCGGCTTTAAAAGCTCCACCTCCTCTTTCAGCTCCTCCTCTCCCATCTCCTCCTGACCAATACGAAAACGCTCTGTAAAGGATAAGAGGCCAGGAGAAGTAAAAGTTCCCACTCTGACCCCCAGGGCCCTGAGCAGAGAGGAGAGAATGGTGGCTGTGGAGCCCTTGCCATTGGTGCCTGCAATATGAACAACCGGTAGTGCTTGATGAGGTGAACCAAGCTCCTCCAGCATGGCTTCTACCCTTGATAGGCCGGGCTTAAAACCATCCGGGGAGCCAAACATGGGAAAACTCTTTAAATAGGCAACAGGATCCTTCATACCATCAGCTCCCGCTTCCTTAGTCTTTGATCAGGCTCAACCTTGACTGCAGCTTCTCTTTCTGTTCCTGATAGCGATGGAGTTTGGAACGCTCATCCTCCACCAGCTCCTCTGGAGCCTTCTCCACAAAGCCCTGGTTGGAAAGCTTACCCCGGGCCCTTTCTATCTCAGAGACGACCTCTTCCAGCTCCTCCTTAAGTCTCTCTTCCTCCTCCTCCAGATTAACCATGGCCGCAAGGGGTAACAGGATCTCAGTTGATCCACTTAAGAGGGTGATTACCTTCTCGTCACCGATTTTCAGCTCCGGATCAATTATTAGTTCATCAATCCCGGCCAGCTCCCTCAGGTAGTCACTGTTATCCTCCAGCCTTTGTCTTTGATGGGCAGAGGGCTTGAGGTAACAGGTAATCTCACGGGAGGGGTTGATCTTCATCTCATTTCTAATCCTTCTAATCTGACGAATAATATCCATGATCGAGGACATGGCCTCTTCTGCCTCCTCATCGATGAGGCCCTCTTCAATCTGAGGCCATTCCCGAAGCATGATGGTGCCCTCAGTAAAGGGTATCTTCTGCCAGATCTCTTCGGTAATAAAGGGCATCAGGGGGTGGAGCAGTGATAGCAGCTCCTCCAGCACCTTAAGCATTACTACCCTGGTCTCTTCCTGCTGCTCCTTATCCTTCTGATAGAGATTTACCTTGGAGAGCTCGATATACCAGTCGCAGAATTCACCCCAGATAAAGTCATAAAGGAGCTGGGCCACCTCACCAAAGAGATAGTCATCAAGCTGGTTATTTATCCTCTCCTTTAACCACTGCATCCGGCTCAATAACCAGCGATCTGCCAGGGAGTATTCGGCAGAAGATTCAATGGCTGGCACCTGCTCCCCTTCCCCCTCTGTATTGAGTAATACAAAGCGAGAGGCATTCCAGAGCTTGTTGGCAAAGTTCCGGCTGGCCTGCAGCCGTTCCTGGCGGAAACGAAGGTCGTTACCGGGAGTATTACCGGTAATCAGGGTAAACCTGAGGGTATCTGCCCCGTACTCCTCTATCACCTCCAGGGGATCAATGCCATTGCCCAGGGATTTGCTCATTTTACGGCCCTTAGCATCCCTGATCAGGCCATTAATCAGGACCTGACTAAAGGGTGCCTCCCCCATAAACTCCAGTCCGGAAAAGATCATCCTTGCCACCCAGAAAAAGATAATGTCCCGGCCAGTAACCAGTACATCGGTAGGATAAAAGAAGTCCAGCTCAGGGGTCTTTTCTGGCCAGCCCAGGGTGGAGAAGGGCCAGAGGGCAGAGCTGAACCAGGTATCAAGCACATCAGGGTCCTGCTTAAGGTTACTACCCTCACACTCTGTACAGCTCTCAGGCTCCTCAGCTGCCACCAGCAGCTGATCACAGTCCTGGCAGTACCAGACAGGTATCCGGTGTCCCCACCACAGCTGTCGGGAGATACACCAGTCCCTGACATTCTCCATCCAGTTTAAATAGACCCGATCAAAGCGTCCGGGAACAAACTCCACCCCTCCCTCTTTGACCACATCAATGGCCGGTTCAGCCAGTGGTTTCATCTTGACAAACCACTGCTTGGAGGTTAAGGGCTCAATAACAGTGTCACAGCGGTAACAGCTGCCAACAGCATGCTCATAGTCCTCGGTATCCAAAAGCATGCCCTCTTCCTTTAGATCCTTAAGCAGCTCCTCCCGGCACCGGTAGCGTTCAAGCCCCTGGTAGGAACCTGCCGCCTCAGTCA
>CAZXKH010000106.1:0-6874 GCA_964641385.1 uncultured Clostridia bacterium
GCTATTCCCTCATCTCCCTTTAATGCTCTGAGGATATCATAACCCATTCTTCCCAGCTTCTCTTCTAACCCGTTGATCTGATCCCTGTCCTCACTTACCATCAGAATTTTCTCTCTTTTGTTTCTGCCCAGAAGGTGTTGAATCTCCTGCATCAGTTGCTGAATATCCACCGGTTTATTTAGATAGCGGTCGACCCCGATCCTAAAGCCTCTATTCTTATCCTCCATAATGGAGAGGATGACAATGGGTATTGCACTGGTTGAGGGGTTTTCCTTCAAGATGGCTGCTGTTTCCAGTCCACTGATCCCCGGCATGATGATGTCCAGGATAATGAGGTGGATGTTTTCTTTTTTCACCTTTTCTAAGGCCTGCTGGCCATTCTCGGCCTCCAGGACCTGATAGCCTGCTTCTTCCAGTTCCTGGCGGAGCAGGGTCCTGATAGGGGCCTCATCATCCACCACCAGGATGGTCCCTCTGGTCCTTTTATCCAGCTTATTATCAATATGCTGGCTGATCTTTTCGGTAAGACCTGATAGGTTTTGGGGGGTAAAAACCCTTTCTTTTCTTTTCACTGGCAGGGTTAAAAAGAAGGTACTACCCTGACCTTTGGTGCTCTTTGCCCAGATCTTCCCCCGGTGATGCTTGATAATCTGCCTGCAGATAGGCAGCCCCAGTCCTGTTCCCTGGGGTTTGTCAGTCAGGGTGTCTCCCATCTGTCGAAAGGTATCAAAGATAGTCTCCAGATTCTCTTTGGGGATGCCGGGTCCAGTATCGGTAATCTTGATCATCACCTGGTCCTCTTTCTGGCAGGCCTGGATGGTGACAGAGCCTTCTTCAGTGAATTTGTGGGCATTGGAGAGGAGGTTTTTTATGACCTGAATAAGACGTTCCGGGTCCCCTTCAACCATGGGCAGATCCTTTTGTACCCGGGTTAATAGTTGAAGTTCCTTCTCCTTAAGATTGGTGGAAAGGGAAGCAACTGCTTTCTCAATAATTTCATTGATGTTCACCATCTCCATATTCCATTGAGTCCTTCCAGCCTCCATTCGGGCCATATCCAGGACGTCATTAATAAGCTGGGTAAGACGCTTTCCTTCAGAGACGATGATATCAATATTATTTTTTAGTTGCTTGATGTTGCGTTTTGTCTTTTTATCCTTTATCTCTATAAGTTCGGGGATAATGACCTCTTCATACCGCTTTTTTATAAATTGGGCAAAGCCCAGGATAGAGGTTAGTGGAGTCCTTAGTTCATGGGAGACGGTGGAGAGAAAGTCTGTCTTGACCTGGCTGAGCTCTAGAAGATTCTTGTTGGAGCTTACCAGCTCCCTTTCAATTTCTCTTCTCTTTTCTATATCTTGCTGAAGTTTTTTGTTCTCACGAAGATCATGGAGGATCAGAATCACACCGGTAAGATCTAAAGTCTGATCCTTGACAGCTGTGGCCAGGAGGTGAATGGGCAAAAACTTTCCATGCTTTTCCTTTATTGTAGATTCCAGTGAGAGGGAGGAGAGCCTTCCCTGGAAGAGGTCCTCCCATTGTTCAGGTTTTTCTTTTAGGAGGGGAAGGACCTTGCGGCCAACCAGATCCTTCTTCAAAAAGGAGAGATTCCTGGTGACCTGGTGATTAATATCGGTGATCTGTCCCTGTGGATTGATGAGGATCATCATATCCTGAATACAGGAGATGATCTCATTGACGGCCAGTTCTGGGGTTAATTCCATTAATCGGTGTCTGGTCATGGCATACCAGATGGAGAAGACCCAGATGAGACCTATAGCTGCAGGTATTTTGGGCAAATTGATGCCGATTAAAGGGAGGATGGTCTCGTTCATAAGGACCAGGAAAAAGCTGGCGAAAAGGGCGGGAGTAATAATCTTTGCCTGTTGCTGGTATCTTTTTTTCCTGGCTTTCTTTCCCCAGCGGTAGATGGAAAGGGTGGAGTAAAAGAGGGTTGATACATAATAGATGTTAAAGGCCCAGAAGATTGGAGAAGATTCCCCGGCCACAGTATTCCAGCCAAAGTTTTCCATGGTAAAATCTATGGCCTGGAAGCCATAAGTAATCTCCAGAATAGTAAAAATTAGGCCTGGTAGATAGCATAAGGGAAGATACTTATGCCACTTTTCTTCTTTATCGGTTAATTCAAGGGAAAAATGTAGGAGTAGAGCTGGGAGAAAGGCCCATCCCGGGGTTGAGACCCGCATCCAGAAGAAAGCCCCTTCCTTACTTCGAGCAATGAAGAGAAGGCCGGTGCACAAAGACCAGATGGCCAGGGAGATACAGATTAGAGCAAAGATAATTCTTAACCTATTTCTTTTTGAGCGCAGGGTGTTGATGGTAAGATAAAGATAGACCAGAAAGGCGAAATAGAGAATTAAAAAGGGGATATTCATTGCCTTCAATCTCCTTAAAGATAAGATACGGATTTCAGACCTGTATTGCAGAAAGGCATTTTGCTTCTGCTATTGTCCATTAGGGGGTTCTTTATTATCATGGTTCCTAAAAAAGATCATTTTTTGATTTCGAGTAAACATGAAGTTCTGTTATTTATAAGATACTGATAGCCCCGATGATTTCTCCTTCAAAGAATAAGGGCAGGCTGTAACTGGCCTTTACCCCATGGATTTGTCTCTTATCTTCTGGGGTAATGTATAATTCCTTAATCTTACCCTGGATGAGGGGGATGGCCTCTGGGGAGTAGTCTTCCTTTTCTTCAGGCCTGATGCTGGCGATGATACGACCTTCCCCATCTATAATCTGAGTATCTTTCTTCAGGAATTTAACCAGGTTATCCAGGATCTCCTGGGCCAGGTGGGGTGGTATTCTGTGAAGTTGCTTATTATTCATGGTTATTTCCCTTTTTTTCTTCCTCCAGCAGTATGGTCAGCATTCCTTTCTTCTTTTGTGGCAGTATTTGGCTATCTATTCGCTTAACTGTTTTTTCTTCTCCAATTATAATTTTTAAGTTCTCTTTCCCGGTACTCTCCTGGTCTTTAACCAAAAAACCCTTTGCTTCTAGAGCCCCTTTTATTTTCTTCAGGGTCTTATTGTTTTCATGTAGGAGAAGGACTTCCAGGGGTTGATACTTCTCAAAAATATGCTGGATGTTCTTGAGAAGCAGGGGGAGGTTTAAGGGCTTCTCCATGAAGCTTTGTGCCCCCAGCTGTAATGCCCGTTTTTTGTCTTCTATTACTGTTAGAATGATGACCGGAATGGGGTAAGTAAAGAGGTCTTTCTTTAACAGCTCAAGGGTCTCAAACCCATTTAGCTGGGGCATTTGCACATCCATAATGATTAGATGGGGTTTCATTTCCCCTGCAGTTTTTAGGGCCTGCTGACCATTTGCTGCTTCCCAGACTATATAACCGGCTCCCTCCAGTTCTTCTTTTAAAAGCTGTCGAATATTTTTATCATCATCAACCACCAAAATGCCCTTTTTGTCTTTTTCCTGGTGGTCATCTTTGGCCTGTAATTGTTTGAGGAGGTCATCTACTGTTGTTCGAAGGGATATGGAGTCCCTGGTTATCTCTTTCTTCACCGGGAGGGTGAAGGAGAAGTTACTGCCTGAACCCGGGATTGATTCAGCCCAGATCTGGCCACCGTGGTATTCGATGATTTCCTGACTGATGGGTAGTCCCAGTCCGGTTCCCTGGTATCCTTCCTTTATAGTTCCTTTTACCTGGCGGTACTTCTGAAAGATTTTTTCCAGTTCTCCTTTGGGGATTCCCTTCCCGGTATCTATAATCTGGACGGTGATATGATTCTTTGTTGTCCTCGCCCTGCAGATTACCATTCCTTCCTGGGTGAACTTTACCGCATTGGAGAGGAGGTTGATGACCACCTGGATCAGGCGGTCCCGGTCACCTTTTATTTCAGGAAGATCATCTTCCAGATCCTGAATGAGGGGAAGGTTTTTTGCTTCAAAAAGGGTGGAGGTGGCTGCAATGGCCTGCTTGATTACTCTTTCAATATTTACTATTTCTATCTTCCAGTCTATACTGCCCTCTTCCATTTTGGTAATGTCCAGTACATCGTTGATAAGGGAGGTTAGACGTTCGGATTCAGAGATGATGATCTTTATGTTGCTTTTAAACTGATTCAGGGCTCGTCTGGTATTTTTCTTGGGGTCTTTAAACTGTGGGAGGATGGTATTCTCAAACTTTTTACTGATAATTTGGGCAAAACCCAGGACAGAGGTTAATGGGGTCCGAAGTTCATGGGAGATTAAAGAGAGGAAATCGGTCTTCTGCTGGTCTTTATTCTTCAGTTCCTGGTTGATTGTCAATAGTTCTTCTTCAGCCCTTTTTCGCCTTTCTGCTTCTTCCCGGAGGCGATGGGTAGTGGTGAGATCCTGGAAGACCAGAATAGCCCCCAGGGAATCTCCTTCTTTGTCCTTGATGGAAGATACCGTCATCTGCACCGGGAGCTCTTTTTTCTCTCCCTTGAGGATCGTCTCCCTCTCCAGATGGGCTCTTTTCCCCTTCAGGACAGAAAAGACTTCATCTACCTCTTTATCTTGCAGAAAATTCTCTAAGGAACATTGAAGTATCTTCTCCTGCTTATCATGAAAGAATGGCTGGGACTGCTGGTTAGCAAGGAGGATTTCCCCCTGGGGATTAACCATTAACAGCAGGTTCTGAATGCTGGATAGGATCTCATGGGTGGCAATGGTGGGGGATAATTCCAGGATCCGGTACCGGGTAATTGAAAACCACATCCCCGCAATCCAGGGTAGAGCCATGAGGGGAGGAACCCGGGGGATAATCTTAACACCCAAACTCGGAAACAGAGTCCCTACCAGGTAAATTAGGATGATACTGATGAACATGGAGATAGAGATAATTCCCATCTTTTTTTTCTCTCCTTTACGGGATGTCTGATGGGTAGAGCGGTAGATGAGAACGTTACCCAGGATGACATAAGACATGTAGTAAAGGGAGAAGGACCAGTAACCAAAGGGGTTGCCCCGATAGGTTCCTCCACTGTATCCGTATTGAGTCGAGTAAGTGATTTCAGTTATGTTTCCGGTGTGGGCCAGGAAGAGGAAGAAGAATCCAGGCAGGTAGACAAGGGGGTAAAGCCAATTGCCCAGTGATCTGTCCTTCCCTGTGAGAATAAGACAGAAGTGAAGGGTTGGACCAGGCAATAAAACCCAGCCCGGGTAGGAAAGTCTGAGCCATCTCCAGGCTGTTTCCTGGTCCAGTGCTGCGAAGAGAAAGGTAAAGGAGAAGGCCCACCAGAAGGCACCGAGACAGATAAGAAAAAATATAAGGTTTGTTTTTTTAAAGAGCTCATCTTTGGTAACATCTATTCCAAAAAATAGGTAGCAGATGGCCACTGTAAATAATAGCAGGGATATGCCATTCAAGGTCAGCACCTCTTTACTAAATTAGTTCATAGACCATAATAGGTTTTTTAAAACCCCTAAAAGATCTTTTCCCAATGGCTTTTAATGGGACCTGGGCATGTGTTTTTTCATAAACGCTTTCACTGACCAAGACCTGTCCAGGTTTGGCCATCTCCTCCAGCCGGGAGGCTATGTTGACTGTATTACCGATAACAGTATATTCCATCCGATTTTCGGTACCAATGTTTCCCAGCACTACATTTCCGGTGTTAATCCCGATTCTAAACTCCAGTTTCTCCCGGGTAATATTCTTCAACTTTTCCTGCAGGACAGGTTGTTTTCTCCGAATAGACTGAGCAGCCTTTAAAGCCCAGAGGGCATGGTCTTTGAGAATTAGAGGGGCATTGAAAAAGGCCATGGCTCCATCTCCTGCATATTTATCGATGGTGCCCTGATTTTCAAAGATACAGTGGGTTACTGTATGGAAGAAAAGGTTTAAAAGCTCAACCACCTGCTCCGGGGCCATATCTTCGGTGAGGGAAGTAAAACCACGAATATCGATAAAGAAGACCGTCACTTCCCGGCTGACACCCCCGAGCCCCAGGTTCTGTTCGCTTCCCTTGATGATTTCCTGGACCACTTGAGGGGTAACATACCTGCCAAAAATTCGGGTTATCTTTTCCCGGTCTTTTTGCTCTGACATGTAGTTTTGGAAGAGGCGAATATTTTCCAGGGCACTGGCTGCCTGGAAGGCCAGTGCTGACAGCATCTTCAGATCTCCGGCTAAATAGGTGTTTTCTCCAAGGGTTAGAACCAGGATGAATCCAAGAACCTCCTCTTTGATCTTCAGTGGGGCACACATCAGTGATCCCTTCTGAGTGCTCTTCTTGCACTGGATATTGTTGATAATCTCTGCTTTGCCCTTTTTGATGATTTTATAGGTAATTTCTTTTTGATTTATCGGGCAGAGGGTTTCATCTCTTTTTCTCCAGGAGGCTAAGGGATCCAGATCCTCTCCCCTACAAATAAAGGCCTGTATTTCATCACAGGAAATGATCTCTCTTATCTCCTCTATAATTAGCTGGGCCACCTCTTCCTGGTTGAGAAGGGCGGTCATTTTTTCAGTGGTCTTGTAGAGGAGGTCGATCTCTTTATATTTATCCAGGGTCTCCTGACCCAGGTATCGTTTCTCCAGTTCTCCTTCAGCCAGACAGGAGAGGATGGATGAGAGGAGGAGGCCTCTTCTTTTTCCACCACTAAAGCCAATAATTTCTTCATTTAAGAGCACGGGATATTCCTGGAGATCTGGCAACCTCTTCCCAAGGAGATTTTTACCCCTCTCATCAATGATGTAGAGAGTGTTATCTCCTTTGGTCAGTTCATTAATCATTCCCTGCACCCTTTTTTTTCTTAGAATGCGCTTTAAGGTTATCCCCATGGTTCTTTCCTTTCCCTTCTGTAATAATTTATGTATTGATTGCTTTATCTTGGACTGTAAATTTTTTTCTAGATAATTGATTATCT
>CAZXKH010000107.1:0-6738 GCA_964641385.1 uncultured Clostridia bacterium
AGGGCTTTCGCAGGCTGGGAGATGATCTGTAGCCAGTCCTGATACCTCAAAAATTTAACAGCAAAAAAATTTGATCTTTGGGTATAGATGTTATAACATTAACTTTTAAGACTATTATATCCTGGAAGGGAGGTAAGGGCCCATATCGGGCAAAATATATATGCAGGATTACAGTAAGTTAAAAGCAAGAGCCAACTGGATTAGAAAAGAGATATTAAAGATGATTAATACTGCCGGTTCAGGTCACCCCGGGGGTTCCCTCTCGGCTGCTGATCTGGTAACCTATCTTTACTTTCATCAACTGCGCCTTGACCCCCAGCGACCCCAGTGGGAAGATCGGGACCGTTTTGTTCTCTCCAAGGGTCATGCAGCACCCGTGCTCTATGCAGCCTTAGCGGGAAGGGGATTCTTTCCCCCCTCGGATCTGGCCACCCTGCGGCAGCGGGACAGTCATCTGCAGGGACATCCGGATATGAAGGGGACACCGGGAGTTGATATCTCCACCGGTTCCCTGGGGCAGGGTATTTCTGCGGCCCTGGGAATGGCACTGGCCGGTCGTCTTGATGATAAGGATTATCGTGTTTATTTTATGATCGGTGATGGTGAGGCCAACGAAGGACAGGTCTGGGAGGCAGCCATGGCTGCCGCACACCATCAGCTGGAGAACCTGGTGGGTATTATGGATTATAACCGGCTGCAGCTTCTGGCTCCACTCTCTGAGGTAATGGATATTTCTCCGGTGGCAGAGAAATGGAAGGCCTTTGGCTGGCATGTAATTGAGATTGATGGTCATGATTTCTCAGAGATAGATGAAGCCTTTCAGCATGCAATTAAGGTTAAGGGAAGACCGGTGATGATTGTTGCCCATACTGTCAAGGGCAAGGGGGTCTCCTATATGGAAGACAATCCTTCCTGGCATGGTAAGGCGCCAGAGGATGAGGAGCTGGAGCAGGCATTACAGGAATTATCTAAAAGGAGTTGACGTATTAAGATGGAGAAGAAGGCGACTCGTGATGCCTATGGTGATGCCCTGCTGGAGCTGGGGGCAGAATACCCAGAGATAGTAGTGCTTGATGCAGATCTTTGTACTTCAACCAGGGTTGATGCCTTTGCAGAAAGATATCCTGAGCGCTTTTTTCAGCTGGGGGTGGCAGAGCAGAATATGGTAGGTGTGGCGGCCGGGATGGCAACTACAGGTAAGGTTCCCTTTGTTAGCACCTTTGCTGTCTTTGGCAGTGCCCGGGTCTGTGATCAGGTCAGGAACTCTGTTGCCTACCCTGAGCTCAGGGTCAGGTTAGGTGTTACCCATGCCGGGATAACAGTTGGTGCTGATGGGGCCAGCCACCAGTCGGTGGAGGATCTGGGAATTATGCGCTCCATACCCGGTATGAAGGTTATAGCTCCCAGTGATTACTGGGAGGCAAGGGCTGCAGTCAGGGCTTCAATGGATTATGATGGCCCGGTCTATCTTCGTTTTAGCAGGGGCAAGCTGCCCCTTGTCTTTAACAGTGATTACAGCTTTAATGGGGGTCAGGTCAAGGTTTTAAAAGAGGGAGAGGATGTAACCATCTTTGCCATGGGTGTTATGCTGGAGCGGGCTTTAAAGGCTGCCAGTTTACTGGACAGGGATGGCATCAGGGCCCGGGTGGTTAATGTGGCCCTCTTAAAACCCATTGATCGGGAAGGAATTATTGCCTCTGTAAAAAAGACAGGCTGTGCTGTTACAGCTGAGGAGCACAACATCTTTGGTGGGCTGGGGAGTGCAGTGGCTGAAGTAACCGCCGAGGAGTATCCAGTTCCCATTAAAAGAATTGGCCTCAATGACACCTTTGGTAAATCGGGCTCTCCAGATGAGCTGCTGGAGGATTTCGGTCTTACCACCGAGGCTCTGTACAGAGCAGCAAGGGATCTTTATCAGGATAAGGTTTAATAGGAGAAGGGCTGGTGATAACCCTTGAACAAAAAAAAGTTAATGCTTTTGCTTGTGGTACTGCTGATAGGCTTCACTATTTTTAGTATTTTCAATGGTGTCAGGGCTCAGAGGGATAACCTCTTCCCTGAACGCTTTGAGATCTTCCAGGATATCTTTTATATCATTAAGAACTACTATGTAACTGAGGTTAACCCTGATGAACTCATTGATGGTGCCATTAAGGGTATGTTGAGGACCCTTGATAGCTATTCTACCTATCTGCCTGAGGAGGACTATGATGAGATGCAGGTTCAGATCAAGGGAGAATACGGAGGTCTGGGGTTTATTATTACCCTGCGTAATGAGGAGCTGACAATTGTCTCTCCCTTTGAAGGGACCCCGGCCTGCAGAGCCGGGCTACAGGCAGGAGATGTAATTATGGAGGTTGATGGTGATTCCACTGAGGGCTGGTCTTTGGACAGAGCAGTTAACAGGATGAGGGGTGATGAGGGAACCGAGGTCACGCTCAAAATTAAACGTCTTGATGGAGATGAGAAGGAGACCTTTACCCTGGATATTATCAGAGAAATAATCGAGGTTCCCTTTATTGAAGAGGAGCTGCTGGAGGACAGGATCGGTTATATTAACCTGATTCAGTTTGGTGAAGATGTGGGCTTTGATCTGCAGCAGACACTGAATAATCTGAAGGATGAAGGTGCTGAAGCCTTTATTCTGGATTTAAGAAACAATGCCGGTGGCCTGCTGGATGAAGCAGTTAGTGTTGCCAGTAACTTTATTCAGGAGGAACCCATTGTCCATATAGAGCAGCGGGATGATACCCAGACTTTGAATGCACTACCCATTATCAGGGCCGTAGATGAGCCACTGGTGGTGCTGGTTAATAAGGGAAGTGCCAGCGGGTCTGAGATTGTGGCTGCTGCCATCAAGGATACAGAACGGGGAGCACTAATTGGAACCAACACCTTTGGCAAGGCCACGGTACAGTCAGTGGTACCCATGGAGGATGGTTCTGCTCTGCGCTTAACCACTGCCCGTTACCTGACCTCAGGAAAAAATGTGATCGGCAGTGATGGCTTAGAACCCGATATTCTGATCGAGGAGGATATCGAGGCTGAGGATGATCTGCAGCTGGAAAGAGCCCTGGAATATCTGCGAGAGATACTGGAGGATGAGCTGGCCCAGCTGCCTGCCGCCGGTTAAAACAGGATGTGATGGTTGTGGATAAATGGGGGAAGAGAGTGATTCTGCTGGTAACAGTGCTGTTTTTACTGTTGCTGGCTCTGACAGTCTATGATCTGAATCCAGTCCAGGAAAGGGATGGCCTATCACAGTATCTCTTCTGGCAGCAGGAGGAAGACTATTCTCTGAAGGCCACTCAGTTTAAGGATTTAATGGCATCCGAGCTCCGGGAATGGGAATATAGCCTAAAGCTCCTTGATCTGTCCCTGGATCTCAGAGACCGACCAGGAGAGCCGGCAGCTGAGGACCTCTTCAGTGAAAAGCCCTGCTCCTGGGTGTTAGGGTTACCTGTCAACAGACCCCGGGGATTGGTGGAGGAGATATCCTCTTCCCTGGCTGAGATTTTTCAGGCACAGGGTGGTCAGATACTGATGATGGAGGAAGAGGAGGAGGGTTACCATCTTAGAGCCGGATTCCTCTATGGGGAACAGCAGATAGTAAGCCATTCGATTAGAATAAAGGAGAGTGATCCTCAGGGGCAACTGGCCCTGATCATCGATGATCTTGGTGCCCGGACTGCTGTCCTGGAACCCTTTGCTCCCATTACTCTTCCTCTAACCATGGCCCTTTTACCCCATAAGCCCAAAAGCGAGGAACATGCTCTGAGGGCTGATAAGATGGGCTTTGAGCTTCTTCTACACCAGCCCATGGAGGCCGCCAATCCCCATCTGGATCCGGGACCGGGAGCCATTACTGTGGGTATGGAGCGTGAAAGGGTTAACAGGCTGCTGGCAGATAACCTTGCTTCACTGCCTTTGGAGGTGGTGGGAGTCAACAACCATATGGGTTCAGGAGTTACTGCCCACCGGCAGACCATGGGGTATGTCCTGGATTATCTGGAGTCAGAGGGGCTGTTCTTTATTGACAGCAGCACAACCCCTGACTCTGTGGTCCCGGCCCTGGCCCACCAGCAGGGGATGCCTCTCCTCTACAACCATTTTTTTATTGATAACCAGTCAGAGGTTAAGATGATCAAAGATAGCCTGGTCTCTGCTGCTGATAGAGCCCAGCAGCTGGGCCAGATAATCCTCATCGGACATGCCAGAGAGAATACTGCCCTGGCAATTAAAGAGGCACTTCCTCTGCTGGAGGAAGAGGGGATAGAGCTGATCTATGTTTCAGAAATGGTAAAGGGTAATCATTAGATAGAAGGAGAGGTGAAAGAGCAAATGGAATCAGAGGAACGTATCAGACACGCACTGCAGCAGACAGAGATCCTGAAAGCCCCCCGCCAGCTGATCCCCAGTGGTAGCTCCTCTACCCTGCATTATTATGTTCTCAGTGAACCAGCATATCTGGAGGTTATGCCCCAGGAAGGGCCTGAGACCAAGATCAGGGAGGGAAAGCTAACCTGGGAACAACCCCGTCTGATGACCCCGGGCTATATTCTGGGGATGGAAGGTTTCAGTGATGAGGCACGTGAGGCCTTTAAGATGGTGGCCAATAACTACCCTGATCTGGCCGGTTTGGTCTATAAGTTTAAGTATCGTAAAGAGGATGAGAAAATGATTACTGTCAGTAATGAGCTGCATGAGACCTCAGATCAGATTGGACGGGAGATCGATGAGAGGGAGGAAGAACTGGCAGCAGTGATCAAGGGTGTTGATGAGCTCTGGGATGTCTCACTGAGCAGTTTTATCCAGGAGCTGATTATTAAGAGCGCCTGTTTCTCCCAGCTGCCCAGCCTTAGAAAAAAGGGTCTGATCAGAATCGATGACAGCACCGGACTGCCCATGGTAACCAAAAGGGCAGGAATTCCCCTGGCAGCCAGAGAGGAGATAGAAGAGCTCTTCCGCCAGGTGGCAGAGGGAGAGATTGAACCGATTAAATTGAAACAGGAGCTTGATCGCTGGGGTGTTTTTAGGGGTTATGAGGACCGTTTCTTTGACCTCTTCCGGGATTAAAACTCGAGCAATCAAATAATTATATTCTCTCCAGGAGATGTATTCGATGCAGAAGAAACCTGAGCTGTGGAGACTCTTTATTATTTTTTTTCGGCTGGGGCTTTTTACCTTTGGTGGTGGCTTTGCCATGATCCCTCTGATTGAAGAGGAGATGGTTAAAAGGTATGCTCTGATGAAGAAGGGGGAGTTCTTTGATCTGGTTGCTGTTACCCAGAGCCTTCCCGGGGCGATGGCAGTCAATGTTGCACTCTTTGTTGGCAACCATCTGCGCGGTATCCCGGGGGCACTGATCAGTGCCCTGGCAGTAATTATTCCCTCCTTTTTGGTCATTATTATCATTGCCTCCCTGCTGGTTTCCTTGATGGATCATCAGCTGGTAATTAATGCCTTCAGGGGTCTTCGTCCGGCTGTGCTGGTTTTGATTATCGTTTCTCTCCAGTGTTTGTCAGAGGAGGTAAGCTGGACAGTGGGCAAGATGATACTGGTGGCCATAATTATTGCTGCCATCAGTCTCTTTAGCCTTAACCCGGTGGTGGTGGTTATTGTTTCAGCACTCCTGGGTTATTTTGTTTTTTATCAACCGGAGGATAGGGGCTGTGAAGGGGGAAGAGAAGATGCAGATCATTAAGCTATGGTTTGTCTTCCTGCAGATAGGAATCTTCAGCTTTGGCGGCGGCTATGCCATGATTCCCTTTATTGAAAGAATGATTATTGATATCAACGGATGGCTGGCCATGGAGGAGTTTATCGATATTATAGCCATTGCCCAGATGACCCCCGGTCCCATCGCTGTTAATTCGGCCACCTTTGTTGGCTACCGGATAGAGGGTATTATCGGTTCTCTGGCAGCAACCTTTGGAGTTGTACTGCTCCCCATCCTTTTAGGCCTTAACCTGGCCCGGTATTTTGAGCGTTTTAAGGATGCTAATTTTTTCAGAAGATTGCTGAGCGGCCTCCGTCCGGCTGTTATTGGTCTGATAGGAGCTGCCGCAATTTCCATCGGGCAAAAGGCCCTTATAGACATGAAAAGTCTCTTAATCGGTATTATAGTCTATATTCTTTTACAGAAATTTAAAATTCACCCCATAGCTGCCATCATTGCCTCTGGCTGTCTGGGTATAGCTCTATATTAAAGGTTTTCCAGAGATTTTGAGTATAAAGAATAGAATAATTTTGATATACTGGCGATACGAAAAATATTTTGTTCATATCCTTGTCATTCATGATTAGATGTGATAACCTAATTAAAAAGATCAAAAAGGGAAATGAGGTGATTAGTCATTAAAATAGTTTATATTGATACCCAGCAGGTCTTTCAATCACATCCCGCTGCACAGGAGGCCATGCAGAAGCTGCAGTCTGAACAGCAAAAGATGCAGCAGAAGCTTAAGTTTATGGATGACAATAAGGCCCAAATGATGCAGCAGCAGGCACAGCAAAAGCTGCAGCAGATGCAGGCTGAGCTGCAGCAGGAGGCCATGACTGCTATGCGTGATGATGTTAAGGATCTGGCTTCTGAAAAGGGTTATGATTATGTGCTGGATCAAAATGTACTGCTGGCAGGTGGAGAGGATGTAACTGAAGAACTCCTGGAGTTCATAGGATAAAGGATTTTACTTATAATAATTAAACCGGGCAGAACCCTTATGATTGGGGTGGCCC
>CAZXKH010000108.1:0-6719 GCA_964641385.1 uncultured Clostridia bacterium
ATAATCAACAAAAATTAGTGAGTAATATCCTCTATTCTCACGATAATAAAGATCAAAATAATAGCTTAGTGTTTCATGAAGCAACAGCTCCTGAGATGAAGAAAACTCAAAACCATCATTGGGGAATAAACATTGATGCCTGCCATTACATTCCGCCTGACAATAATAACAGTTATCCCTAAGATAAAAAATCTTCCAGCTCATTATTTCTGGTTTTTCCGCTTAAAACCAGATTCCTTACCTCCTTTCTATATTCGATCAGAGACAGCAATACCTCCTGCAATATTATAGCAAAACCAAACCCAGAAAAAGAAAAATAATATCAGGAGGTTATACAATATTAATATTTTACAGTGATCACTATTATGTCTTCAAAAAGAGTGCATAAAATAACAAGGAATGAAAGAATGAATGATTAGTCAATCATATCATGGCCCTAACATAGAAAATTATGGTATCAGGATTTATCATAAATAATTGTCTCAATTGTTTGTCTATAATATATTCTTCTTCTTATAATATAAAGATCCTTCAAGTTAATTTAAAAAATTTGACAATATTATTACTTTACACCGCAACCAGCCTGCTGTTTAGCCGAGCCCAGGTCCCAAGCATTACTTTAAGGTTTTGAAGCTCCTGTCCGGGAGTAAAACCCTCTACCGTTAGATGGCCCTGATATGACTTCTGTAACCATTCCAGCAGAGGCAAAAAATCTATCCGTCCTGTACCAAGGGGAAGGTGAATCCTCTTTCCATCACCATCACTGAGGTGAACATTCAATATGGAATGCCCTTCATTGACAGCCTTTAAATATTCCAGTGGATCCCATTGTTCCAGGGTAGTCAAATGTGCCAGATCAAGGGTAATCCCCATTCTGCTGCTATCGATCCCCTTCAGCAGCCGTTCTAGATCATCGGGCTCGACAACCAGCTCCCGAGGACGCAGCTCCATATTTTCTACAGCCAGAAGGACCTGATACTGCTCTGCATATACAGCCAGCTCTTGAAAGGCATCAAGCTGCCTTTTCCAGACCTCAACTGGGAACTCCTTGGAGGAAGAAAAAGACCCGGGATGGATAGTCACAATCTCTCCCCCCAGCAGAGCACAGGTCTCCATTGATTTTCTGGCCTGGTCAATAGATACCTGCCTGATGGCCTTATTGGCAGAAGCAAGATTCAAATCCCTGGTGGCGGCATGAACTGAATAATCAAGACCTGTGGACAACAGAAACTCTTTAAACTGCTGTAGGTTATCTTCATCACGCCAGAGGTGTTCCGCCCAGAGTTCAATACCATCAAAACCCTCACGGGCAATGATCTCAACTGCATTCCTAACCCGATTATTCCAGAGGAGTTTGGAGGAAGCACTGATCTTCATTGGTAGCTCCTTCTCCTTTCCTGAAGCATAGAGAGTGAATTCAACTGCATCTTTTTGTTCAGTAAAGTCACTGAATATATTATAAAGCAGTTATGTTAAGTTTAGATTGCAGAAATGTAAATCCTTAATGATATTAAATTGCCTCAAAAAAATAATATTCCTCCCTGAATAATCGAATTAATTATTTTCAGACAATTATTATATTAATTAATGAAGACTAAAAGCCTGCAGTGGCCTCAGATCACACTCCTGATCAAGGGCCTCAGCCACCTGTTGCCAGCTGTCAAAGGGTCGCTGTAAAAAAAGACGTTGAGCTCTCCTGTGACCAATTCCCGGCAGATATTTCAGCTGCTCCAGTGAGGCATTATTGATAGTAAGGGATGCAGGCAGGGCAGTTACCGAGCGGAAGCCATGATCCACAATCCTAACATCTAAGGCTGTCCCCCTCTCCCAATCTCCCGGAATCCCTATCAACAATGGGTAGCTTCCCAAAGGTCTGCCATAGGTAAGTTTTCCCCTTTGCTCTTCCACCCATACCTCCCTGAGCAGAGTACCGGTGGGGAAAACACGCCTGAGCATGGGACCATTAATCTCTTTGTTGATCCTCTCTTTATAAGACCTGAATTGAAACTTATTGACCCTTTCGGGGGAATATCCACCTATTGATCTAACCTGCCTGAGGTTGATCCTTCTGATCATCAAGCCTTCCTGATACAGGTTAAGCAAAAACTCATAGTTATGCTCCCAGCTCTTCTTACCCTCCCCTTTGAGGCCGTGCAATAGATTGATTCCAGGAAGCAGCACTGGCACCCCGTCAATTCTTTTTCCTCCTATTTCGTTGACCATTCTAACTGCCTTAAGAGTCTCCTCAGGGGAGGTGCCAATGTTGTTTTCATTAAGTACTGCCGGATCAGCTGATTCCAGTCCCATGGCAGCGGTATCACCAGGAGTATTATAGTCAACAATAATTTTCAGTATCCTCTGGCCTGCCTCCGGATAATGTACCAGTGAGCGAGGACCGGCATTATCCATGTGCAGCAGCTTTAAATCTGGTGCTGCCTCTCTGATACCAGCATAGAGACGCTGCAGATAGTCTGGATTGGGGATGGGATATTCTTCAGCCTCCCTCCGGGCACCATAGAGCAGGAGATCAGTCTGGCTTCCCAGGCGAAAATAACGGTTCCCCTGACTATGGAGAGCAGCCACCTCCTGAACCACCTCCTCAGGGTAACGCGTATAGGTGTTTCTCTTCAGCCTCTCACTACAGAAAAGGCAGTTACTCCTTCGCAGACAGCCACGATAGGTCTCCAGCTCACAGACCAGCTGTGGGAAGTTGGGGTGACGCCTGGTAAGCCTGGCTCCAAGCAGAGCCCAGCGTGAAACCCCCTCCCGGTAGCTGCTATAGGGGGGGTGAGAACCACTAAATAGAGTATAAAGATCAAAAAGGGCCCTTTCAGAGGCATGGAAGTTAATGCCCTCAGCTCGAAACCCACATTCAGTTACTGGCCCCAGTAAAGCCTTCCTGGGGCCTCCTGTTGCTGCCAGCCTCTTAATCTCCTTGAGGGTTATGGGCTTACCTCCCAGATAGTTGCCTGGAACTGTAGTTCCTGCCAGGATCACCAACCATTCAGGAGCAAGTCCATCAATAGCTTCCGGTTGTTGTCGAAGCTGATCTATGGTCAGATAGTGAATGGCTTCCTCCCTGAAGTTTAAATCCAGCAGTAAACCATAGATGTATCTACTGTAGGGAGAAAGATAGGGAGGTACACCCAGGGTGGATGGTTCATCCAGGTAACCATCCAGAAAAACCACCCTTTTATTGCTCATATTACTCTTCACCTCCCGCTGCCAGAGCCTGATAGTTTTCTCCAGGCAAAAGCCTGAGAAGCTTAGAGGGGTTTTTTCTCCTGATAACCCTTCCCTGCAGACATCCGGTATGGTTCCCCTGATCAAGCACCAGACCACCATTGACAAAGACATACTCAATTCCTTCAGGATACTTACAGGGAGAGAGATAGGTACTTCTTTCAGCGATTAGTTCCGGATCAAAGACTACCAGATCAGCATAATATCCTTCTTTAACCAGTCCCCTCTCTCTGAGACCAAAGCGCTGAGCCGGAAGATAGGTCATACGCTTAATGGCCTCCCCCAGGGATAAGAGGTTCAGCTCCCGTACATATTTTTCCAATACGCGGGGAAAGGTGCTAAAACTTCTGGGATGGGGACGCCCCTGAAGGAGAGAACCACGATGGGACAGGGCATAACCATCAGAACCGATCATGGTGTATTCATCTCTGAGTATGGTCTTGATATCATTTTCCTCTATCTCGAAAATAACCACTGTACTCTCACCCCGATCGGCAAGTATCAGATCAAAGAAAAACTGATAGGGATCCTCCTCCTGCATACGGGCCAGATTAAATATACTGCGCCCTTCATACTCACTTCTGTTACGGCTGTAGGAGACAATTATATCATTCCACTGAACACTGCGCAGTGCACTCTCCCAGTGTGGAAGGCCCTTTTCGATATCCCTTTTGATTAGGGCCTTTATCTCCGGATTCTGCAAGCGTTCCCTCAGTCGTCGAAAACCACCCTCAAGGGTCCAGGGAGGAAGCAAATGAATAAGGGTTGTACTTGAAGCCTGATAGGGATAAAGATCACAGCTAATATCAAGGCCCTGATCACGAGCCTCCTGCATCATGGCCAGAGTCTTTTCTGACTGCCCCCAGCTCCTGCTACCCAGCACCTTATGGTGAGAGATATGAACAGGAACCCCGGCTGCAAAACCGATCTCTATTGCTTCCGCCAGAGAATTTAAAAGATCCTCTCCTTCACCTCTCAGATGAGTAACATACAGCCCTCCGTAACGACCCAGACAGCGTGAGAGATGAACCAGTTCACTGGTGGTAGAAAAGGAACCCGGGGGATATATGAGACCAGTGGAAAGTCCAATTCCTCCCTCCTCTAGGGCCCTGGATAGCATTCTCTGCATGGCATTAATCTCTCCAGCCTCAGCCTCTTTAAATTTCAGACCCATGACAGACCCTCTAAGGTTATTATGTCCTACCAGTGACATTAGATTAACCGCCACACCCAGTTCCAGTACTTGCTCGAAATAACTCCCTATTGTCTCCCAGTTTTTATCCAGATAGAGACCCCTGAAGTCCTGCTCTGCCTGTGAATGAAAAATGAAGGGGGCAGCAGAACTACCACAGTTACCGATAATCTCGGTGGTCACTCCCTGACGAATCTTGCTTTCAGCCATGGGATCAATCAAAAGAGTCTGATCAGAATGTGAATGGCTGTCGATAAATCCAGGACTGACAACCATACCCTCCAGATCTATTCTCCTTTTCGCCTTTAAATCTTTCAGGTCACCAATACGGACAATCCGGTCCCCAGAGAGAGCAATATCAGCTCTGTATCCTTCAGGGTGGTGAGCGTCTATAATCCTTCCTCTTTCCAAAATATAATCCAACAAGCTTTCATCACCTCAACTGAAACAAGTATTAACATGAATAGGATAGTATATTCAAGAATGAAAATAGCTGTACCGGCTGCTTAAAGGAATCCTCCCCTGGATCTGCATTATTGGTGGCGGCAGAAAAAGAGAGGCTATCTTGCAGAAAAGCATAGTCTGGTTGTTGTAGACATCAGCAGCATACTGCGATAGTTTTCTCATTAACGGTTGGTGCTTATCGGGTATGGAAAAAATATGTTTTATGCATCCAGTTTTACCTTCTTCCTCCATTTTAGTTATTTTACCAACACTTATTTAAATTCTGTAAAGCTGGATCTACCCTTTAATCAGATCAAGTCCTCACTTCTTCCAGTAGACAGGAGACCATGTATTCCATGAGAAAGGGCAAAACTCCCAGTGAGTAGCTGAGTTCTAATCGTTCTGTATACTGATGAATACCATGCCCGTAGACCCCAAGGTTGATAACTGGTAGGCCCAGTTTTTCCATCTCTTCAAGAGGCAGAGAATATAAATGACCCCAGAGAGGCATGTTTTGAGGAAGATAATCCTCTATTGCTCTTTCCTGGCTACCACGGCAAAAACTGAGGTCAGATATACCGGGGAAACAGCAGCTAAGTGAGATCTCCTCCCCAAATTCTTCCCGGGCATAGTCTACAGTGGCTCTGGCTGCATTAAAGAGCGGCTCTTCTTTACCCTCTTTGCCGGACTGGAGCAGTGGTGGATAATAGGGGGGGAGATAACCAATAATCAGCTTGGGACTGTGATCAGAGGCCAGCTCGTGTAACCTGTCAACTATTCTTAGCGAGAGCTCCTGTTGATCAATCCCATCACCCTCTTCAGCACAGACCCTGGCCACCTCCTGCTGTAGATCAAGACCACTCTCCTCAGCCACTTTGTCATAAAATTCATCATAAGTGTAGACCCTGATCTCAGCCGGAGACTGCTCTAAATCCTGTTCACCTCGATAACGAGCCCTCATCTCTCCCAGCCTTCTCATGCTACCCTTTAGAATCCGATTACAAATAGTCTTTAACTCTTCCAGCAGCTCCCTGGGGTTTTTTTCCATTAGTAGAAAGTTAAAATAACTGGCGGCATGGTGTGGAATCTGAGAACTGTAATATCGCTTAAAATCTTTTTGTTTCAAACAGGTTGGAGGAGCCGATTTAACATCTCCTACCTCTTCACAAAAGTCAACATTGCCCTCTAAGTAACTGGTGATCTCAGAGAGCATCAGGTTAGCATTGATCCCATTCAGAGAAGCACCGGTATGAGTCTCCTGGCCATAAGAGTAAAACATGACCAGACACTTACCCATGGAACCAGTGTAAAATGATTTCCTTTCTCGCCCCAGATGATCGGGAAATACAGGCTCACAGTTGATTGCAGCCTGATAGTCCAGCTGGTGTTCATCTCCGATCCTGGTCAAATAGGGCAGAGCCTGAATCATGCCCAGAGAAGAACCCTCTTCATCGGGAAGAGAAAGGAAAAGCAGATTCCCGGGTAAACTGTCAGCCCTGTGGCTTAGATGTTCCAGTAATGCCAGCTGGAGTGCCTGTCCGCACTTCATATCAGCAACCCCACGACCAAAGAGATAGTTGCCACTCTCCAGATCCTTAGCTGCAGCCGGAGGCAGTGAAGCATCCTTTAGTCTTTCTGTTAAGATTTCTGGTTGAAAGGCATACTGACGAAACTCACCGTAATCCATAACATCAACAACATCCATATGCCCGATAAGCACCACTGTCTTATTGCCTGCTCCTCCCTTCAGAAGGGCTGCCAGAAAACTCCTTCCCAGTTGATCCCCCTCCAGCTCTCCAACATGAATCAGCTGTGGATGCTTTTGAAAGTATTCTATCCT
>CAZXKH010000109.1:0-6718 GCA_964641385.1 uncultured Clostridia bacterium
CTCATTCTTGATGGCAGCCGGTATACGATCCAGACGGGGATCAAGCCCCACACAGAGCAGGCTTTCCTTCTCTTCACTCATTTTGACCAGCCGTGCTATAAAATCCATCAGTTCCACTCTTTTCTTGCAAAGACCCTTTCTCCAGCCAGCATGGTATAGAGAACTCGTCCTTTAAGTATGCTGCCCGTAAAGGGTGAGTTCTGTGCCTTACTGAGAAAATCAGAGGCCTTGATCTCCTCTTCCTCCAGGTCAATAATGGTTAAATCAGCTCGCTGTCCCTCTTTTAGCAATGGTTTTTCCTTAAGCCCCAGAATTCTGGCCGGGTTGAGAGTTAGTTTCTCCAGAGCCTGCTCCAGACTGAGAAGATCCCTTTCCACCAGTTCAGTAATTACCAGAGGCAGGGCCGTCTCCAGGCCGATAATACCATCTGGAGCAAGATCAAACTCTACCGCCTTCTCTTCAATGGTATGTGGGGCATGATCGGTGGCAATAACATCGATAGTTCCCTCTGCCAGCCCCTCCTTTAAGGCCTCTACATCCTCTTTACTCCTTAAGGGGGGATTCATCTTATAACAGGTATCATAGCTGGTAATACACTCATCAGTTAGGGTTAGATGGTGTGGGGTAACCTCTGCTGTTACCCTGACTCCCTGCCTTTTAGCCTGTCGTATTAGCCGCAGGCTCTCTGCTGTTGAAATATGGGCCAGGTGTAGATGGACACCGGTCCTTTCAGCCAGCAAGAGATCCCTGGCCACCATCACCGATTCGGCCTGGGCAGGAGAGGTTCTAAGACCGGACATTATGCCATAGTAGCCCTCATGAACTACCCCTTCAGCCTTCAAACTTAGATCTTCACAGTGGGAGATAAGTGTCAGGTCATGGTTAGCTGCATACTCCATGGCCCTCCGCATAAGATTGGAATCCTCCACCGGATGGCCATCATCTGAGATGGCGACTATACCGGCCTCCTTCATCATTCCAATCTCAGCCAGCTCCTTACCCTCCAGGCCCCTGCTGATGGCACCAATAGGCAGCACCCGGGCTGAGCCCGCCTGGGCCGCCCTGCTTTTTACATATTCAACCTGAGCGGGATGGTCCACAACTGGATTGGTATTGGGCATCGCTGCAATGGTGGTAAATCCACCCCTGGCAGCACTGCGAGTCCCGGTGGCAATAGTCTCCTTCTCCTCAAAACCCGGTTCCCTGAGATGGACATGCATATCTATAAGACCTGGAAGGACCATTTTACCCTCAGCCTCAATGACCTCTGTTCCCTCAGCAGATAGAGCCTCTCCCAGCTCTGAGATTACTCCTTCACTGATCAACAGCTCACCATCTCTGCTTCCCCTGGCATCAACAATTTTAGCTCCCCTGATTAAATATTTCATCGTTATCTCTCCTTCCTCCTGCCATGAGATAGAGCAGTGCCATTCCGATAGCAACACCGTTGGTGACCTGTTCTTCAATTACTGCCTGTCCAGACTCAGCCGCCAGCTCATCGATCTCAACCCCTCTGTTCATGGGCCCCGGATGCATGATCATGGCCTCCGGTTTAAGTTCACCGAGCCTTTCAGCTGTCAGTCCATAAAGACTTCTGTACTCCTGTAGTGAAGGAAATAGTCCGGATTTCTGTCTCTCCAGCTGTAACCTGAGCAGATAGACCACATCCAGCTGGGGAAGAAGCCCATCCAGAGAATTATGAACCTCGACATCAAGATCTTCAAACTCCGGTGGGATCAATGTTCTGGGTCCGATCAGCTTTACCTCAGCCCCCAGGCGGGTAAAGCCCCAGATATTGGAGCGTGCCACCCGGCTGTGTTTAATATCCCCAATGATAGCAACTTTAAGGCCTTCTATTCTCTTCAATCGCTCCTGAACCGTAAAGAGATCGAGCAAAGCCTGTGTTGGGTGCTCGTGGGAACCATCACCGGCATTGATTACCCTGGCCTCAATGGTCTCTCCCAAAAGCTTTGGGGCACCGGGCATACCGTGACGGATAATCACCATCTCTGCCCCCATGGCTTCAATGGTTTTTCCGGTATCCCGCAGGCTCTCCCCCTTAACCACACTGCTGGTCTTCATCGAGAGGTTGGTAACATCGGCACTCAACCTCTTTCCCGCCAGCGCAAAGGAAGAGCTGGTCCTGGTACTTGGTTCATAAAAGAGAGTCATTATTGTCTTGCCCCTCAGGGTGGGGACCTTTTTTACTCTGCGCTTTAATATTTCCTTCATTGCCCTTCCGGTCTGCAAAATGCTCATAATTGTCTCCTGACTTACATCCTCCAGACCCAGAAAATCCTTGGTTTCTATTGTCATTTATATCCCCCTTTCGTACAGTTAAAAAGCCTCCTGGCAAGGGGGGGCTCATTGTTTAATGCTTACCCCTTACCGGTCTCACCGAACCAGTTTAAAAGGATCCTTATTTCATTTTCAAGGGTACTGTAATGTTTTACTCCATCAGCACTACTGCATCCTGATCATCGATCTCCTCCAGGCAGACTTCAATTAATTCACTGCGTGAGGTGGGAATATTCTTGCCCACATAATCAGCCCTAACGGGAAGCTCCCGGTGCCCCCTGTCGATTAGAATGGCCAGCTGAATTGATGATGGCCTTCCCAAATCCATTAGAGCATCAAGGGCGGCACGGATAGTTCTGCCGGTAAAGAGCACATCATCCACCAGCACCACATTCTTGCCCATGATATCAAAGTCGATTAGTGTTTCATGGACCACCGGCTGTTCAGCAATAGTTGTCAGGTCATCACGATAAAGAGTAATATCCAGCACGCCAACCGCAAGCTCCACGCCTTCAAACTCAGCAATTAGAGAGGCCAGTCTTCTGGCCAGGGGCACTCCCCTGGTTCTAACACCAACCAGCACCAGATCCTCTGTTCCCCTGTTCTTCTCAACAATCTCATGAGCAATCCTGGTCAGACAGCGTCTTATCCCCTCAGCATCCATTAACTCCTTTTTACGGCTTACATTCACCTTACTCACCCCCTTTTCTGTCAATTAAAAAAACCCTCTTATGAGACCATAACAGGGCACAGCTTCCCGACTTACCTGAAAGGAAGGAGGTATAACCCTTTCTAGCCTCACTGGACTAACTTAAAGGTGCTTTTAAGCTTACAGGGAGTATATCAAAAAAAGGATCAACTGTCAAGGAGATTCAAAAAATTATTTGGAGATTGGTGTCAGATCAGTGACAGAAGAAAAATGAAAGACTTTGCAGGGAGGAAGAGACTGCACCCATAGCGAAGAATTGATTAGAACAGAGCAGGAAGGGAGTTATACTCTTGACAGAAAAGAACTATCGTATAATTCATGGGGATTACAGAAAACACCTGCCAGAGGTGCCTGCGGAAAGCATTGATCTAATACTGACCGATCCTCCTTATAACCTTAGTCAGTACTCAACAGGTAATATGCAGTTCAGCTGGCGAAGGGAGATCAATAATGATCTGGCAGAATGGGATAAAAAAGAATTCCATCCAGAGGAAGTGGCAGAGGAGTTTTTAAGAGTTCTAAAACCTGAGGGAAACATCTTTGCCTTTACCAGCTACAACCTGCTGGGAAAATGGCACCAGGTTTTTGACCCCCTCTTCGATACCTTTCAGTTCATGGTCTGGCATAAGACCAATCCGGTACCGAAAATTAGACGGGCAGGCTTTTTAAACAGCTGTGAACTAATAGTCTGTATGTGGAACAAAGGACACAAATGGAACTTTACCCGCCAGAATGAAATGCACAACTTCATTGAAACCCCTATCTGTATGGGAAAGGAAAGGTTAAAAGACCCCAAGCACCCCACCCAGAAACCCTTACGGGTCTTAAAACACATAATAAAAATTGCTTCAAATCCAGGAGACCTGGTGCTTGATCCCTTCATGGGAGTTGGCTCCAGCGGAGTGGCAGCTCTTAGCCTTGAAAGAAACTTTCTGGGTATGGAGATCGATGAAGATTACTTCCAGGCCACCAGGAAGAGAATTAAAGCCCTGGAAACATAAAGGATCCAGTATCAGTTATTCCTTAAATCCTCCAGCACCCGACAGATATCAGCGGGTAGCTCTGCCTCAAAGTCCATCCACTTATCGAGGCCGGGATGAGTAAAGCCCAGCCGCCAGGAATGGAGCAGCTGACGTCCGTATTTCCTGGCTGCCCTTGGGGGGCTATAGACCCTATCTCCGGCCACAGGGTGGCCAAGGTAGGAGGTATGAACCCTGATCTGATGCATCCGGCCTGTTTTAAGCTCCAGTTCCAGCAGAGTATGGGCGGATAACCTCTCCCTTATCTTAAAGCAAGTAACAGCCTCTCTGCTATTTTCTGCAGTAACAGTCATTCTCTTTCTCTTCTCTGGATGGCGGCCGATGGGGGCCTCTATTCTGCCCTCCTGATGGGGAAACTGTCCTTCCACCAGGGCCAGATAGACCTTCCTCACCTGACGTTCCTTAAACTGCTCAACCAGCTGCTGGTGGATGCCATCCCCTTTGGCTACTACCATGGCTCCCGAGGTATCCTTATCAAGACGATGCACAATACCCGGTCTTCTAACCCCCGAAATCCCGGAAAGGTTTTTACAGTGTGCCAGCAGGGCATGGACCAGGGTTCCCCGGCTGTGTCCAGGAGCCGGGTGAACAACCATCCCCGGTTCTTTATTGAGCACCAGCAGATCCTGGTCCTCATATATTATGTTCAATGGTATTGCTTCCGGTTCCAGCTGCGGATTCTCAGGGGGCGGGATCCTAACTTCAATCTCCTCGGCCCCCTGAAGACGATGGCTCTGTTTTCTCTTCTGGCCATCAACCAGGACCTGGCCCCCTTTGATCAGTCCCTGAAGAAAGCTCCGGGATAGATCCTCTGTCTTGCCAGCCAGATAACTGTCAAGGCGCTGACCTTCCTCACCAGCAGATACCTTAAAACTCAGCTCCCTTTTCATCACACCACTCCCCAAAGGGAAATCAGGTCACCTCCAGGTAAATAAAGAGCAGGGCGCCAACCACTATTGATGTGTCAGCCAGATTAAAGACCGGCCAGAAAGGAAAATCAAGATAATCAATTACATAGCCATGGGCCAGTCTATCAATCAGATTGCTGGCTGCACCGGCCATAATCAGCACCAGGGCCAGACGAAAGTAGCCCTGTAGCTGGAAAAAATAAAGATAGATTAATATGAGCAGGACCACACTGCTGGCCAGAACAAAAAAGAGTGGACGGTGGGCCATAATACCAAAGGCTCCACCGGGATTTCGCACATAGGTGATATGAAAGATATCCTCCAGCAGGGGCAGGCTCTGATGGGGAAAAAAGTTCTGTCTGACAAAATATTTAATTACCTGATCGCTTAACAAAATGGCCAGGAGAAGAAAGATATACACCAAAATCACAACCCCTTCATGAATACACATTAAATTCTACCACAGGCTACTGACTGATGCAAGAAAGAGAACACAAAAAGAATAAAAGAGTCTAGGCCCTGTCCTCCTTACTCTGACAGTCCAGGCAGAGTAAAGATTCCGGCCCTGATTCCAGTCTCTCTTTGGAGATTTTCTTTCCACAGCGAAGACAGGAACCGTACAGTCCCTGCTCCATCCTCTGTAAAGCCTTTTCCCTCCGGACAATAAACTCCCTTAGCTGAGACTCCATCCCCTGATCCTTTTCCCGCTCAAAGGTTGTAGTCCCCACATCACCCGGATGGTTACAGTCAGGGTTAAGTGTCCGGCCATCCTCCCTTACTCCCTTCCTCTTTTCCTCCTTAAGCCTGTTGAGCCTCTGTTTTAGATCTTTAAGCTCCCTTTTCAGCCTTTCTCTAACAGCCCTCTCTTCATCCAGTTTCCCTCACTCCCATGATTAGAGGTGTTCACTCACTATACTTACCAGTCGGGCAATAAACTCACCAATGAGCGGCAAGTTAAGATCTGCCAGCCGGAAGAGAAAGAAAAGGAAAACCCCCCCCAGCAGGGTGGCACCAATGGCAATACCCAGCCCCCTGGCCAAACCCGCCAAAAAGTTAATATAGAGCATATAAAGGGGTGACCTCATCAACTCTATATACTCGGCCACATTCATCTTATTCATGTTCCTGTTTAGTTCCTCAATTTTTTTGGCCAGGCAACCCATTTCATCTCTCTGCTCCTCATCCATTGGCAACAGCCTCCCTTCTAGCATGCACAAGGACAGCTCTGGCTATACCGACAGAAAAAAAGGGGATTGCTCCCCTTATTATCATCCAGTTATTCTTCTACTACCTGACTGCAATCACCACAGAGAGTTGGATGGGCCTCAATCTCACCCACCTGAGGTCGGTACTTCCAGCACCGCTCACACTTATCTCCTTCAGCCTCATAAACCTTAATGATGATCCCGGTCTCCCGGCCCTTATAACCCTCAGCACCATCACTCTCATCTCTCAGACTGACCCGGGAGACGATAAATAGATCTTCCAGCTGCTCCCTTTCCTTCTGCAGCAGTTCAAGCCACTCCTCTGGAGCATAGAGCTCCACCATAGCCTCCAGGGAGTTACCCACTTTCTTGTCCTCCCTGGCCAGCTCTATGGCCTTGGAGACATCCTTTCTGACCTTTAGCAGCTCCTTCCATTTTTCTTCAAAGTCCTGATCCCTGGTTAGCTTAAGCTGGGGCCAGTCGGTTAGAAAGACACTCTCCCCTTTACCCTCCCAGTCAGGAAGGTGCTGCCAGACCTCTTCCGCTGTATGGACCAAT
>CAZXKH010000110.1:0-6681 GCA_964641385.1 uncultured Clostridia bacterium
TTGGGACAGTGAAAAAAGATAGTGGGCATCAAAATCACTCCTCCCTGCCCATAATATTACTTATCATATCATAACTATTATATATTCTATGTCACCATTTTGCAAGATCTAGATTGGTGATTCTTAAAATATAAGAAAATTAAAGTTTACTCTCACCCATCAACTATTGAAGTTTTCATTAATACAGTTGCAATTTGCTTATAATAAACATTTAAGATATAATATAGCCAGCCAGATAATAGTTTTCAAGAAAAGATATTTTGTCTGAAGGATATGGGGTGATGCTGATGAAAGAGAATAACCTGGATATTGTAGTTCGCAATCTGCTGGAAATATTCCCACCACTTATGAAAAAAATAAATACTGGAGACTATATGCAGCAATTTGAACTCTCTCCCAGCCTGACCCGTATTCTTTTTCTTCTAAAATACCATTCCCAGCTCACTCTTTCAGAGATAAGTATCAAAATGGCCATCACTTCCTCTAACTGTAGCCGGGCCATTGAAGAGCTGGCCACTCTGGATTACATTTGCAGGCAACCCGATCCTGAGGATCGCCGGCGCAGGCTGATTACTCTTTCTGATCAGGGTGAAGAGGCTGTTGAAAGACTGAGCAATAAGATACATGAAGAGATAAAAAAACACCTCAGTCTGTTATCTCCCCAGGATGTAATGAAACTAAAAGTGGCCTCAGAGGAGATACACCAGGTGCTTTCCAAACTAAACTAATATCCTGCAAAGAAAGATCAGACACCTAAAATTATTCCCTGGTTATAGAGTAAGGCAAAATTATGGATCATATGAAAACAATGGGGCCCAATGCCTCCTCTGCTCGAAGGGTTACAAATACACACAGGGTGGTTCGAGCAGAGTGAGAAGCTTGGGACCCATTACAAAAATTCCAGCTATCCTCATAGCTTAAAGGTTACAGAAAACCAAATATTGTGAAGAGGACTATTATTATCAAACAATCTTTTTAAATCAAGTTCTATTTTATTCTTGTACGGTAAAGTCTATCAGCTCTTGAACAATATTAAACTCCCAGATAATATCCTCATCAAATTTTTCAACATAACCATCAAAAGCAACATTCATTTTAAACAACACATGACCGATATAGGGCACAACACAGTATTCCGCTTTCGCTTCAGTTCCAGAATAAGGATCCTCATCTTCATCATCTAAAATAGTTTCCTTACGGAAAACCCAGCCCTCTACTCTCCCCTCTGGAAGAATAATTATTTCTTTTTCCTCTGTAGTTAAATCAAAAAAACTATCCTCTCCCAGCTCCATTGTAATAGTATCCATGGCTTTAATGGGAGTAGAAATCATCAAATCTATCTCTTCATCCTCAATCCCAACCCGATAATAATTATTCTCTGCATCTCTTCCAATATACTCTAACTCAGTATCTCCATTCTCATCTGTGCTTCTTTCCAGTGTAAAGACCGTCAAATCATAATCACCCATCTTCATCTCTTCTTCATTAACTACTGATAGAATCTCAATAAATATATGTTCACTATCTTCCTCATCTATTAACGTGCCATCTTTATATTTTCTCGATTCATAGGTTTCAACTATTTTAAACTTCCATTCATTTCCCACTTCCAAACCAAAATAATCACTGGATAGTTCAAAATCTGCATCCTCAATTTCATCATCCAGGAGGTCATTATCACCTGGCAATAAATCTCCATTATCGCAGGCGGCAAAGAAGACCGGTATTAGCAATACCAGAAACAGTATTAGCAACTTCTCATACAGAGCCCTGTTATACATAATATCACCTCTCAAATTATTGAATAATGAGTATCCCCTCACCCCTTATTTACTGCTAATCCTCCTTCCCCTGGCTGATGTCAACAAAACAAAAAAACAGAATGTGAATAGAAAAAATATTTCATTTATTTGAATTTTTTGATTACACCTGCAATAGCGACAACAAAAGAAGAGACCAATAGAACAACTTATTCTTTTTTTACTAGCAATACAGGATTATACTTAAATAATAAAATAAAACCTATATGACATCCAATTACTTAATTGCATAATCTGTTAGTCTTTAAACTATTTTCTCAATATAGTAATATATTTAATCTTTAGTTCATTACTTCAACATGGCTGGCCGTTATTCCTCTTTTTTTGACATTATTTTTATTTTACTGCCTGCAATAAACCCTGGATCACTTTAATCCCAGACCAGGCCACAATCACATAGAAAAAGACCCCTAAAGCTTGAGCTCCAGGGATCTCCTTTGATATTTATATTCTTGTACTGCTCCAGAGGTATTTAGGTTCTGATCTTTTTAAGCCTTGCAACCCGCTCTTCCAGTGGTGGATGACTGCTGAAGAGACCACTTAAACCTTTGCTCGAAATGGGGTTAATAATAAACATGTGTGCAGCAGCCTCATTAATACGCATGGGGTTGCTCTTAACAAAGCGCTGCATCTTGGTAAGTGCACTGGCCAAACTTTCTGGACGACCACTAATACGGGCTCCTGTTTCATCCGCCACATACTCGCGTGCTCTGGAGATGGCCATCCTAATAATGATTGCTGCCAGGGGTGCAAAGATTATAGCCACAAACTGTAAAATAGCTGAGGCACCATTGTTACGTCTGCTACCCCCAAAGATCATTCTATAACGCCCCATACGTGATAAGAAGGCCAGAGCTCCAGCCATTACGGCTGCAAGGGTGCTGATCAGTGTATCTCTATTTTTGATATGAGCCAGCTCATGAGCTATTACACCCTCCAGCTCATCCTTATTCAGAATACGCATTATACCCTGTGTTACTGCAACAGCAGCATTGGCAGGGTTACGTCCAGTGGCAAAGGCATTGGGTTGATCCGATGGTGTTAAATAAATATCGGGCATGGGAATACGGGCCTTATTGCTCAAACGACGAGTTATCTCATATACCTCAGGGGCCTCATTCTCATCCAGTGGGCGTGAACGTGTCATTTTAATTGCTATTTTATCGCTAAACCAGTAGCTGATAAAATTCAATACCAGAGCAAACCCAAAGGCAATAATCAGTCCCTGATCACCTGCAATGGCACCACCGGCAACTATTAATACGACTGTCAGTAAGACCATCAGCAGGAAGGATTTAAAACGATGCATTTTTTTCCCCCTTTCTCTTCTTATCATTGTAACCTATTTTGATAGAGACTACAAGCTGAGAAATCAAAATATATATTTTTTATTCCAGTTAATACCGGAATCCTGTTTTTAATAAACAACAGGATTCCGGCTCACCAGATTTTGTCACTAATATTATCCCTTGCAGAGACCAAAATAGCTGCAGAGGATAATCGAGATTAAACTTATTAGGAGGAAAAGTGATTAATAGAAAAAAACGAATCGAAAGGATCGTAGAATTTGTCAGCCACCATCCAGCTTCACATGCCAGCCAGACTGTAACCAGAAGGGTACTGAAAAGGAGCAGCCATGAATTCAGTGATGAGCTGGCAGCTACTCTACGCAACAGGTTACAGCAGTCTGATTCAGAGCTAGTCGATTTTTGCTATTACCTTGTCAAATGAAGCCTCCAGGGAACCAGCCTTGATCAGAACACCATACTCAATACTGTCCACCAGGGCCTGCCAGCTGGCCTCTATTATATTGGGAGAGACACCGACAGTACTCCAGCTGGTCTCAAAACCCTGAGATTCGATTAAGACCCTGACGCGGGAGCTGGTACCATCGCGAGCATCTATTACCCGCACCTTATAGTCAGTCAGTCGTATATCTTTGATAACAGGATAATCTGTTACCAAAGCTTTACGCAGGGCTTTATCAAGTGCATTAACAGGGCCATCACCTGCTGCAGCTGTATGTTTTTCATGACCTCCAATGGTCAACCTGATAGTAGCCTCTGCCAGTACCTCCCCCTGGTTTCTTTTATCAACAATAACCTTGGCACTGGTAAGATCGAAGAGAGCTTCCCTTTTCCCCCTTAAGCGTCGTAACAAGAGCTGAAAGGATGCTTCGGCACCTTCATACTGGTAGCCTTCATTCTCCAGTTCCTTAACCTTCTTTACCAGCTCTCTGGTCTCCTGCTGATCCTTTAACTCAAGACCAAGCTCTCTGGCCTTGGAGATTACATTACTCTTACCTGCCAGCTCTGAAACCAGCACCTTGCGTTTGTTACCAACCAGATCAGGGGAGATATGCTCATAAGTTTCAGGATTTTTATCAATGGCACTGACATGTATGCCCCCCTTGTGGGCAAAGGCATTCCGGCCCACGTAGGGCTGGCTGGAATTAAGGGGCATGTTGGCCAGTTCACTGATAAAATAGGATAGATTGCTAAGCTCTTTTAATTCAGCATCGCTTAACAGCTGATAATTCATTTTTAACTGCAGGGTAGGGATAATTGAACAGAGGTTGGCATTTCCACAGCGTTCTCCATATCCGTTTATGGTACCCTGTACCTGAAGGGCACCGGCACGAACACCACTGAGAGTATTGGCCACAGCCAACTCTGAATCATTATGGGCATGAATACCCAGCTGTACACTGAGCTGTGAAGTAACAACTTTAAAGGCTGCCTCTATCTGATGAGGAAGGTTGCCACCATTAGTGTCACAGAGAACAATAGTATCGGCTCCTGCCTCCTCTGCTGCCTTCAGGGTCTTGATGGCATATTCAGGATCGTAGTGATAACCATCGAAGAAGTGTTCAGCATCAAAGAAGACCTCCATTCCTTCATCCTTCAGAAAAGCAATAGAATCATAAATCATATTCAGGTTTTCTTCCAGGGTGGTATTAAGAGCTTCCCTAACATGTAAAGGCCAGCTCTTACCCACTAAGGTGGCAGTCCTGGTTCCTGCTTCCAGAATAGCATGTAAGTTTAAATCCTCTTTTGCCGAAATATTGGGCCTTCGGGTACTGCCAAAGGCCACCAGCCGGCTTCTTTTAAAGTTAATTTTTTTGGCCTCTGAGAAGAATTCTATATCCTTGGGGTTGGATCCCGGCCAACCCCCTTCGATATAATCGATTCCAACCTCATCCAGACGCCGGGCAATCTCAAGCTTACCCCTCATACTGAAAGAAATTCCTGCACACTGTGAGCCATCACGCAAGGTAGTATCGTATAACTTTAATGACAATTTAAAACCTTCCTCCTTCTCTCTACTCGTGGTATGATATAGTTGACATTATTTAACTTTCACTCTTCTGATCACCAAAGCTGATCAGATCCTCCGCCATGCTTTTTAACTTCTGCTGTACAAGATAGTTAAGGCTCTTTTCCGGATACTCACCCTCTTCGTTCATTTCTCCAGCCTCTCGACCGGTTAGTATCTTAAAGCCCTCTTCAATGTGTTTGATAGCATATATATTAAAGGAACCCTTTTCCACCGCCTGCACCAGGTTAGGATCAAGATTGAGGTGGCGAATATTTTTTTCAGGAATTATTACCCCCTGTCCGGGTTGTAATCCTCTCATTCTACAGATTTTGAAATAACCCTCAACCTTTTCCGTCACACCACCCACTGGCTGGATCTGACCCCGCTGGTTAACAGATCCGGTAACAGCTATTCCCTGCCTGATAGGTACTCCAGAGATACTGGAAAGCAGAGCGTACAGCTCAGCTGCTGAGGCACTGTCACCATCAACTCCATCATAAAGCTGTTCAAAGGTCAGGGTGGCGGTCAGGCTCAGAGGAAAAGACTGACCGTACTTCCAGCCAAGGTAGCTGCTGAGAATCATTACCCCCTTGTTATGGACCTTGCCACTCATCTTGGCCTCACGCTCAATATTAACAACTCCTTCATCACCCATCTTAACAGCAGCAGTAATCCTGGAGGGCTTACCAAAGGAGTAATCACCAGTATTCAGTACTGCCAGGCCATTAACCTGCCCCACTACTTCCTCCTCCACATCAAGGAGCAGGGTGCCCTCTTTAAAGAGATCCTGAATCTTCTCTTCATACTGGTTGGAGCGGTATATACGTTCTTCAATGGCTCTGGTAACGTGCTGTGACTGGACATAGGGGCTATCATCAAACTCAGCCCAGGCCTCAGCCTCATAAAGGATCTCCACTACTTCATTAAAGCGTGTGGTAAGCTTCTGCTGATCACTGGCCAGACGAGAGCTGTACTCAACAATATTGGCCACTGCATTCCGGTTAAAATGCTTCAGCTGGGCCTCCTGGCAGTGTGTATTGATAAAACAGACCATCTTCTTTATATTCTCTTTATTCCTGGGCATCTCAGTATCAAAGTCAGCCTTAATTTTGAAGAGCTTTTGAAAGTCCTCGTCAAGCTGGTATAAAAGGTGATATAGCTTTGGATTTCCCACCAGGATTACCTTAACCTCCAGAGGAATCAGCTCCGGTTTCAGGGTGGAAACAGGAAACAGGCCATACTGTTCACCAATATTTTCGATTCTAATCTCACCATTTCTAATCGTTCTCTTCAACGCCTCCCAGGACTGGGGCTGGGTCAAAAGATCCCTGGCTCGAAGAATTAAGTAGCCTCCATTGGCCTGATGGAGGGCACCTGGCTTGATCATGGTAAAGTCCGTGGAAGCTGCCCCCATCCGGCTCTGGTATTCAATCTTGCCCACCAGGTTGTAATAGGTGGGGTTATTCTCCACCACCACCGGAGCACCCTCAGTATTACCGTTATCAATGAGCAGATGAACGTTGTCCTTCTTCATCTGATCCTC
>CAZXKH010000111.1:0-6640 GCA_964641385.1 uncultured Clostridia bacterium
TAGACAGGAAGTGACCACTATCCTGGCTGTGGAGGGAGAGGTAAGGGGTTTAGAACTAGTAACAGGAGAAAGGATCTTCTGTCAGTATCTGGCTTTATCTCCCGGGAGGGAGAATGCAGAATGGCTGAGTAATGAGGCTGAAAAACTGGGGCTTAATATGAATATAAATCCCGTTGATATTGGTGTCAGGGTTGAAGTGCCGGCAGTAGTTATGAAGGAGATAACTGATGATTTTTATGAGTTTAAGCTCCTATATTATTCCCAGACCTTTGACGATCTGGTCCGCACCTTCTGCATGTGTCCCGGGGGTGAGGTTGTTAATGAGAACAACCAGGGCCTTTATACTGTTAATGGGCACAGTCATTCCAGTTACCAGACTGAATATACTAACTTTGCCCTGCTGGTCAGCAAAACCTTTACCGAACCCTTCAGAGAGCCCATTACTTACGGGAGATATATAGCTCATCTGGCCAATCTGCTGGGGGGAGGGGTGCTGGTACAGCGACTGGGAGATTTGCTTGAAGGTCAGCGTTCTACTCTTTCCAGGATGAAGAGGGGAATTGTGGAACCAACCCTTAAGGAAGCCACACCCGGTGATCTGAGTCTTGTGCTTCCTTACAGGCACCTGATCTCCATTACTGAAATGATTAAAGCCCTGGATAAAATTACCCCCGGAGTCTATTCTCGCCATACCCTGCTCTATGGAGTTGAGGTTAAGTTCTATTCTTCACGAATTGAGGTTGATCAGGGCCTGAAAACTGAGATTAATAATTTCTATGTCGGTGGTGATGGGGCAGGAATTACCAGGGGTTTAATACAGGCTTCAGTCTCAGGGATGGTAATTGCAGAGAGTATCCTGAAAAATCATTCTTGATTTACTGTTGCAAGCTAATCTAGAGAGTGTTATAATATTAAAGGTGATTAATTTTTTATAGTTTTTAAGCAAGATCTACTGAGGGATGGTGAAAAAAGTTGGATTCCAAAGTAGTCCAGGAGGAAAGAGAGATTGAATCCAGTCCAGGTACTGTTAAAAAAAGACTCAGACTGGGGATGGTATTTACCCTAGTGATTTTTTGGACAATCCTATCCGGGACTCTGCACTGGCATCACCTTTTGCTTGGTATTCTCAGTTCTCTGATGATCGTTCTTTTCTGGGGCGATTTTTTATTTAAACAGCGAGAGGGATTGCCACTTAACTTCCGGAGGGTTGTTCTTTTTGTACATTATTTAATCTTTTTCTTGGTTGAGGTGGTTAAGGCCAATATTGATGTGGCAAAGATAGTTCTTAATCCCAAACTTCCCATCACTCCCCTTTTTATTCGTTTCAGGCCTGAGCTGAATCGAACTCTCTCCAAGGTTATACTGGCCAATTCTATTACCCTTACTCCGGGTACTCTCAGTGTTTATCTTTATCAGGACGAAATAATTGTCCATGCCCTGACCAGGGAAGCGGCCGAGGATGTCCACCAGTGTATAATGAAGACCAGTCTGCAGAGAATTGAGGAGGAAGGTCCATGATTGATTATATGTTGATTTTTACCAGTATAGCGCTGGGTATTATGATCCTGGTATCATTTGTCCGGGGGATCGTGGGTCCTACCTCACTGGATAGAGTCATGGTGATCAATGTTATTGCTACCAAGACTGTTGTGATCATGGTACTGATGTCATTTATTTATGAAGAGCATTATTTTATCGATGTGGCCCTGGTTTATGCCCTGATCGGCTTTATAGCCACTATCTGTGTGGCCAAGTATCTGGAACGGGGGAAACTATCTTAGAGGAGAGATTGCCCGTGGTGGTTGTTGAGATTATTGGTTCTTTATTACTGATAGCCGGCCTATTTTTCTTTATGGTTGGTACCGTAGGGCTTTTAAGAATGCCCGATACCTATAATCGCTTACACGCTACTACCAAATGTGATACCCTGGGAGCAGGACTAATTCTTCTGGGTGTGGCTGTTTACAGCGGTGTGGCCTGGGTTAGCCTGAAGGTATTGTTGATTATTCTCTTTATCTGGATTACCAATCCCACTGCAGCTCATGCTATTGCCCGGGCTGCATATGAAACTCATCGTATCCTGAGAGAGGATATTCCTGTCTGGGATCTCTGTGAGGTGGAGGAAGATGATTGAGGTTTTTAATCTGGTGCTTTTGATAACTCTGATTATAGTGGCTCTCATCGTTGCTCAGATTAGGGATCTGCTCAGTGCTGTAATTCTATTTGCAGTCTATAGCCTGATTATGGCTCTGGTCTGGCAGCAGCTGCGGGCTCCTGATGTGGCCATTACTGAGGCTGCACTTGGTGCTGGAGTAACAACAGTACTCTTAATTGCTGCCATCAGTAAGACAAGGAGGGTTGAAAAATGAAAAGGGTTGTGGCCTTTTTTATCCTGATTTTGATTGGTCTGGGGATGCTCTCCATAGTTGCTGAGATGCCAACCTTTGGTCATCATGACAATCCTCAGAACAATGAAATCCCGGATCGCTATCTGAACCAAATTGTTGAAGATACTGCATCTCTGAATGCTGTTTCCTCAGTAATATCTGACTACAGGGCCTTTGATACTCTGGGTGAGGCCACTGTTTTATTTACAGCTGTTGCTGCCATTTATGGGACCCTGAAGGCCGGTTCGAAAAAGGGAGAATAAATTGTTAAGGAATTGGGGTGATGAGGGATGAAGTATGATGACATAATTGTTAATACCATAACCAGAATTATTTTGCCCTTTATCTTATCCTTTGGTATTTATCTTGTTTTTCATGTCCATCTTTCTCCTGGTGGTGGGTTTTCAGGAGGAACAGTAATTGGATCAAGTTTTGTTTTATTCTCTCTCTCCTATGGGATTGCCATTAAGGAGAAGAAACTACCCCATAGTACTACCTCTGTGCTGGAGAGCTTTGGAGGTTTATGGTTTATTGCTCTGGGTATGGTGGCGGTCTTTATGGGTTATAACTTTCTGGTTAACAGGCCTATCTTCCCTGCCGGAGAGATAGGCACGCTTTTTAGCAGTGGTATGGTTCTTCTGGTAAATATCGGTCTTGGTATTAAGGTGGGCAGCACTATCATATCTCTCTTTGATAGCCTGGGGGGGGAAGATGTGTAATGAACCTTACCCTCCTCTTGAATAACTTCTATTATGTAGCAGCAATCATTCTCTTTTTAATTGGTCTTTATATTATGCTGACTCATGCCAACTTGATTAAGAAGGTTATTGGGATGAATATCATTGATACCTCGATTTTTCTTTTCTTTATTGCTGTGGGTTATATTGAAGGTGGAAAATCACCTATTGTTGATCCCGCTCTGGAGGGCGTCAGCTATGTCAACCCACTACCCTCAGGTCTGATGCTGACAGGAATTGTAGTTTCTGTTAGTGTAACAGCCTTTGCCCTCAGTCTTATTATTCGTGTCTACTCATTTTATGGAACCATCAATATAGAAGAAATTATGGAGCTTAGGAGTGGGATGAAATGAGTCAGATTGTTCAGATGGCTGTCCTGGTGCCTGTCCTGCTACTTTTTGCTGCCTTTCTGATACCGGTTTTAGATCAGAAGAAGGCCAGGCTGGTTCCCGGGCTGGTAATGGCAATTGCTGTATATAATTTTTTGGTCTCACTGGTGGTCTGTTACTGGGTGCTCTTTATAGGAGATATTGTATATCACTTTGGTGAATGGAGTCCACCCTGGGGTATAGAATTTGTTATCTCTTACCTTGAGGCCTTTATGATGTTTTTAATCTGTGGGGTTTATCTCTTAATTATTATCTTCTCTAACCCCAGCCTGGGCAAGGAACTGAAACCCAAAGTCTTTAACTGGTATTATACCCTGCTTTTCTTACTCAAGGCCTCACTTTTAGGAATGATCTTTACCAATGACCTCTTTAATTTTTTTGTTTTTGTAGAGATCAGTGCCATCACTTCGGTGGCAATAATTTCGGTTAAGGATTCACGGGATAGCATTGATGCCAGTGTTAAGTACCTCTTTTTAAGTGTTATTGGTTCAGCTTTTCTACTCTTTGCCATCGGTTTGCTCTTTATGGTTACCGGACACCTTAACATGACTTATGTTCACCAGGTGTTAAGCGAGAGTGGAGGGCATTTAGGACAGTCGGTCAAGCTCTCACTGATTTTTGTTTTTATTGCCCTGGCTTTAAAGGCAGCCCTCTTCCCCTTCCATATCTGGCTGCCAGATGCCCACTCCAGTGCTGCTGTTCCCTCCAGTGCTTTGCTTTCAGGAGTAGTAGTGGAGGTCTATGTGGTGGGTCTGATCAAGATCCTCTTTCAGGTTTATGGCCTGGATTATTTGATGGAGACAGGGCTGCTGGTAGTAATACTATTGCTGTCTGTGATGGGGATTATTCTGGGCTCGATCTTTGCCATCGGCCAGAGCTACATCAAACGTATGCTGGCCTATTCAACAGTAGCCCAGATGGGTTATATCTCTCTGGGGATGGCCATGGTAACAGAGAGAGGTATGACCGGTGGCCTGTTACATGTCTTTAACCATGCCCTGATCAAGAGCCTGCTTTTTCTCTCGGCTGGGGTAATAATTCATCAGACTGGTAAGAAGAAGATCTCTGATTTTAGAGGTATGGGTAGGAAGTACCCTCTGACCATGATTGCTTTCTCTATTGCTGCCTTATCCATGGTGGGCATCCCCCCTCTCAATGGTTTTATTAGTAAGTGGATCCTGGCCCTTGGAACTCTGCAGGCCAACCAGCCCTATTTGCTGGCAGTTATTCTTCTCAGCAGTCTGCTGAACGGTATCTATTACTTCCCCATTATAGTTGGTGCCTTTTTTGGTGGAGAAAGCAGTGATTATCAGTGGGAGTTTAAGAGTCTTTCTAAGAAGGTTTGGATACCACTGGTTGTCTTTTCTGTCTGTATACTTTTTTTCGGTCTTTTCCCAAACTTTCTTTTCATGTTCATTGAAGAGGCATCAGTAATGCTTTTGGGTATCTAACACTTTCATATATTTAACATCTATAGCCATTCATATTCAAGCAATTATTATCTGGTTTTTATAGCTTGTTGTTTCTTTTCTCATGATTTTTGTTATATTGAGAAGCCCTTTGAAGGTTGAAAAATATTGGATTAATATAGAGAGGGGTGTTAACTATAACATCCCTCTCTTGAATATCTATATTGATTTTGAAGGGTCAATGTTTTCACTTAGAAGTGTTCTGTGCCAGTATATCTTCATTTCTGGCCATCGCCAGTATTCTGCCTGCTTTGTGAAGGGTAAAGGTCTACACTGATAGCTCCTATCTCTTCCCTGCGGGAGCTTTATTATTGCCAACAAAGGAGAATAGTCAATAATTTTAAGTTATTGTCAAAGATGGCAAAGGATTGGAGTCTGCAGTGGAGTTTTTCCCTATTTACAGGGGAAGATTTTGATTATCGTGACCCAAAAATCTTAATTAAAGGTAGGTGTGGAATTATGAATTATATTGAAGAGATTAAGAAAGAGTTTCCCGAAATTATGCCGGGCATGCAAAATGATCTGGAATGGGCGCACCAGGCTCTGGATTTTTTAAGAAAGGGTAACATTGCTAAAGCAGAGACTATTTACAAGAAACTGTGTCTTTCACAGCCACAACACCATGAGGGGTTTGCTGGACTGGCACATGTTTATTATTTTACCGGGGAAAAAGACAAGTCTCAATGGTTTATGAAAGAGGCTATCAAAAGGGCTAAGGAGTTTTTGGCTGATGGTTCAATAGATCCTTCTATTATTGAGGATTTAGAATCTATCTACGACCGGATCATTAATGATCAAAGGGTTCATGAGTGGGAAAAGGGCAGAAAGCTTTTAATCGCTGATAAGACTGAAAGAAAAAAAATTGCGCAGTTATTTGTTGAAATAGAGTACAATACTGATAAAATATTCCCCAGGGAGCAGCTACATAAGATTAAAAATTTAAAAGAAGAAGCGATCCCTGTTCTCCTGGAAGCATTAAAAATGGTACGCAATGATCCAGAAAAATATATTAATGGTTACTATATAGGACATATATATGCACTATTTCTTCTGGCTGAGTTTAGAGTTAAAGAGGCCTTTCCTGTATTTATTGATATATTTAAGCTCCCCACTGAGATCCTACATCCTCTTCTTGTAGATACTTTAACTGAGTCTGGTGGGAGACTTCTGGCTTCAGTGTCTGAGAACAATATTGGTCCAATAATGGATTTGATTGAAGATGAGGAGGCCGATGAATATTCTAGAGAGCAGGGTTTGTTAGCCTTAAAAATTCTTGCTCTGCAGGGAGTAGTTCCACGAAGAGAAGTGCTTGAATACTTTGGGGAACTGCTGGATGGGGGATTAGCTGATAATGATCAACAGGTGCTGTCTAGTACTATCTCTGCAAGCCTTAATCTGTATCCTGAGGAGATTTATGAGATTATCCAAAGTGTATACGAAAAAGGATTGATCCTCTCAGGCTATGTAAATTTGAGGGAAGTGGATAATACTCTAGCCCAGGATCAAGAAGAAGTTTTGGGTGCATCGCGGGAGAGCTTCTACAATCAATTTATAGATGATACGGTAAAAGAGATGGAGGATTGGGCCTGTTTCAAGAAACGAGTAGAAAAAAAATATAACAGGCATGAAAATCTTAACTCTTCTCAGACTGTAGTTAA
>CAZXKH010000112.1:0-6586 GCA_964641385.1 uncultured Clostridia bacterium
TTTGCAAACTCACCCAGAGCACTTCTGGCCAGGCTGTCCAGTTCGGCTATCTCCTGACCGCCCATCATAGCAGAAACAAGGTTAAAGGCTGTCTCAGATCTCATTGATAGGCCCACATTACCCTGAACATCGCCAACTAATCCAATGATTAAATTGACATCATACTCCATTAATAGGGCATCCTTCAGGATCATCTTATCCCTTGAGAGATCAGTAATCGCAAAACCCTTTAACAGCTCAGTCAGACCTCCTACAAAGGGAATAATATGTTTACCCTCTATTCCGTCCATGCCTCTTCTCCCTCCTTAAGCGCAATATCAAGAATAATTGGCTGATCAAATAGTTCAACCCTGATATAGCGACTTTTCAGGGCCGGTGTCTCCATGGAGAACTCCTCCCCGGCTATAATACTGGGAGGGCTTAAGCGCAAAGAAAGATCATATTTATTGTTAAGAGCGGTAGTAGACTGTCCGGAGAGCATGTTGTTCAGCTCTGCCACGGTAAAGAGTACCATATCATCCAGATATGTATCGGCCTCTGCCCCTGATACCTTTTCGGCCAGCGTTAAAGCGGCCGCTTTTGAGACCCAGAGCATTGATCTGCCCTCAGTCTTGTCACTGCTAAAACCAACAATACTGACTACTCCCGGTTCACCACGTTCCATTACACTGCTGCTCTCCCTGTGCTCAATGATCTCCAGCTGCTGATCTGCCATTATATTAACCACATCAACCAGTGAGTTGCCAAACAATTCTGTTACCTGTTCCAGCATTATTATTCGCCTCCATTAAATACTTCTTCTACTGCCGCCTTTACCTTTTCAGCCTGGAAGGGTTTGCTGATAAAGTTTTTGGCTCCAATGGATAAAGCCTGCTCCACGATCTCATTATCAGACATAGCACTGAGCATAATCACCTTGGCCTCGGGATTATGGTTGATTATCCTTCTCAGAGCCCTAATTCCATCCACGATGGGCATGGTAATATCTAAAAAAACAAGATCGGGGTTATGAGCCTTAAAACCCTCGACAGCCTCCCGACCGTTTTTGGCCTGGCAGCAGATATCAAATCCCATTGAAGCAAAAACCTTTTCCATCAGCTTGTGAACAACCATCGAATCATCAGCAATAAGTACCTTCTTATCCTTTCCCAGCTGTCCCATTCCTCTCATCTCCTTTCTCTATATAATAAATATTGAAACTGCATATTATTAATTTATTCTCTGAAGACTATTAGATTCCTTTATCCGATAGTAAAAGAGATAAAAAGAAAAATTCCCCATCAAAGGGGAAGTATAAGATTATTATTTTTTTACCCTTTCCCTGCCAGATGGATCTCTTTTAGCCAAGCAGAGGTTATCTATATATTTATGCTTAACTGCCTGTCCATCCGGTATAATTATCAGGAACAACCCTATTCCCATTCAATGGTAGCCGGAGGTTTGGTGGTTAGATCATATAACACCCGGTTAATCTCAGACAATTCATTTATTATTCTTTCTGAAACCCTTTCCAGTACCGGGTAGGGGATCTGTACCCAGCCTGCAGTCAGGGTATCACTGCTCTCCACAGCGCGGAGAATAATTGGATGCTGATAGCTGCGCCTGTCTCCCTGAACCCCAACACTACGCACCGGTGAAGGGAGAACTACAAAGGACTGCCAGATCTGATCCTCAAGTCCCGCTTTGCTCAGTTCCTGGTTGAAGATATGGTCTGCCTCTCTCAAAAGCTCCAGGCGCTCTTTAGTTACCTCGCCAATAATTCTAATGGCCAGTCCAGGACCGGGGAAGGACTGTTTTTTAATGAAGTATTCGGGTAAACCTTTAAGTCTTGCAATATCCAGCACCTCATCCTTGAAAAAGTACTTGAGGGGCTCAATTATCTCAAAACCGTGATCTTCAGGCAGGCCCCTGACATTATGGTGGCTCTTAATAGTAGTTGCCTGGTCACTGCCACTCTCAATAATATCGGAGTAGATTGTCCCCTGAACAAGACATTCTATTCCCCCCAGCCTCTCTGCCTCCTCCTTAAAGATCTTAATAAATTCCCTGCCAATAACCTTCCTCTTCATCTCAGGATCAACAACACCCTTCAGAGCAGAGAGAAAACGATCACCGGCATCAATATATATCAGTTCATCCCCAAAACACTTCTCCAGCTCATTCCTGATAACCTCAGGCTCATCCTTCCTAAGCAACCCGTGATCAACAAAGACACAGAAAAGGCGCTTCCCAATTGCCTCCTGCATTAAGAGACAGGAAAGGGCTGAATCAATACCACCTGAGACTGCACAGAGAGCCCTTTTGGCACCTTCCATTTCGACAATTTGTTTTCTTAAGTCTGCTACCTTATCCGAAATATAGTCCTCCACCTGCCATTGACTGGAAAGTGAGCAGATGGAAAAGAGAAAGTTTTTCAAAACATCCCTTCCCCGCAGCGAATGTGTCACCTCAGGGTGAAACTGTACCCCATAAAAATCCCTTGTTCGATCCTCGACTGCAGCTGCTTTCAGCTGTTCGGTGCTGGCCAGTATATCAAAACCGGGTGGCAGCCTGACAGCCGAATCACCATGACTCATCCAGGCTGTAAAGCCCTCCTCAATTCCCTTAAAAAGACTTCCCTGTTTTTCAACCTGCAGCTCAACCCTTCCGTATTCCCGATAACAGGGAGCCACTTTACCACCTGGCAGCAGATCTACCAAAAGCTGCATTCCATAACAGATACCAAGGATTGGAATTTCAAGCTCCAGAATCCGTGGATCAATGGTTGGAGCACCCTCCTCATAAACACTTGAAGGGCCACCGGAGAAGATAATTCCCGCCGGATTGATCTCTTCCATTTCCTCCAGGGTAATAGTATAGGAATGTATGGAAGAGTAGACACCAAACTCTCTAATTCTGCGTGCAATTAATTGTGTGTACTGCCCGCAGAAATCAATAATTGCAACCCTCTGTTTGTTATTCCATGACAATGCTATCACCTACAACTTCCCTTTCTCTGATGTTAAACATATTTATCCCCCTCCTTTGCTACCCCTTTTGTTTGCAATTTCTGTACCGGCAGCAGAGAAGGTAAAAGGGGGTTGTTAATGGGATAATGCAAAAAATGATCGATATATAACCCAATAAACCAGTTGACTCAGACTATAAAGCAGGAATTATTATTATTTTGTCGAAAGTTAATAGGGTGTATCCGGGTTAAAAGAAGGAGTGGTTTTACCATGAACCGGAAAATAACTATCTTAGCCATTGATGAGGATATTTGCATCTTTTTTAAAGAACAGCTGAGACGTATCTTTGGTGATTTAATTGAGATAGATTACAGAAATACAGACATGAATCCCATTCCCCCCGTCAATGATACAGACCTGATACTTTATGCTGATCCGGAGAGCCTGACCGAAATGATCTCAATCATTAAATGCCAGGCCCCTACTCTAATGATGAAGCGCACCATCACCCGCAGTGCACTGAAAAAAATTAGAAGTATCCCTGAGGGAAAAAGGGCACTGGTGGCCAATATCAACCAGTATATGGCCAATGAGACAATGGCTCTTATCTATCAGCTGGGGGTAACCGGTATCACCCTCTTTCCCTATTATAAAGGAATAGAAAAGTATCCCAAAGCCAACTATATTATCACTCCCAAAGATTATAGTTTTTTACCTGACATAAAGGCCAAAACAATACTGATCGGTAACCGTGTTTTTGATATCTCCAACATCCTTGATATCATGTCCCTGCTGCAGGTAAAGCGTCAAAAAGTTGAAAAAATAATTAGAAAATACCTGCTTAAGGTCCCCAGCTTCTGGTATGGAGCAGAATACTCCTGGGAAAACAGAAGAGTCCTTTTAACCCAGTGGAAGATCCTTTTGGATGAGCTAACCGATGGAGTAATAGTCAGTGATGACCGGGGACAGATTGAGCTGATAAACAAAAAGGCCGGAGAGATCCTCAGGCTGGACAGAAATGATCTAAAGACAGACAGGCTCTCCTCCCTGATAGAAAAAGAACAAAACCTGGAAGTAATTCTCTCTGACAGGGAGATCAAGGATGAGCTCCTTTCCTATCAGGGGCATGACCTGGTCTTTACCATGAAGCGGGTTGAAGATAGAGATAATTACTATGGAAAGATAATCATCTTTAATCCCTATACTGAGATGGTGGAAGCTCAGCAGAAAATTCATAAAAAGATCATCGGTAAGGGCTATTACTCCCGTTACACCTACCAGGATCTTTTGGGAGAGGCACCGGAGTTTATCCAGGCCAAAAAAATTAGTAAAAAGATTGCCGGATCAAGCTCCACCCTGCTCCTTCAGGGTGAGAGTGGAACCGGTAAGGAGATCTTTGCCGGAGCCATCCATAACTACTCCCCCCGACACAACCAGCCCTTTGTAGCAGTAAACTGTTCTACCCTGCCAGAAAACCTGCTGGAATCAGAACTCTTTGGCTATGAGGAGGGAGCCTTCACCGGAGCCAAGAAGGGTGGAAAGATCGGTCTCTTTGAAAGGGCAGATGGAGGCACACTCTTTCTGGATGAAATAGGAGACCTGCCTGTAAAACTGCAGGCCCGACTGCTAAGAGCCTTAGAGGAGAAGGCAATCATGAGAGTTGGAGGGGATTCTATCATCCATGTTAATGTAAGGATTATTGCCGCCACCAATATGGACCTCCTTTCACTGGTGGAGGAGGGGAAGTTTAGAAAGGATCTCTTCTTCAGGTTAAATATCTTCCAGCTCAAGATCCCCCCACTTAGGAAGAGAAAGGAAGACATCCCAATCTTAATCGACCATTTTCTAAAGGAATGGAATAAAAAACTGAATGCTGCCCGGGATTTCAAATATTTTTACACTCATTATGACTGGCCAGGCAATATTAGAGAGCTGAAAAACACCCTTAATTATATGGCCACCATCTCTCCCTATACCCTTGCCATCGACAACCTGCCCGGATATATCAAGGACAATATGCACTTTAAGTACCCACAGCAGATTAAGGAGGCCCTGCTTTTGAAGCTGCTTTATTATCGCACTAAAACAAAGAAGGGTACCGGCAGAAGAAGCCTGAATAATCTTTTCAATAACTTCTATTTCCAGATCTCAGAGATGGAGATTCGGGAACTTATCGATCAGCTGGCAGAAAAAGGACAGTTAGAGATCAAAAGAGGACGGGGAGGCAACAACATAACAGAAGCAGGTATTAGGAGGTTAAAGAAAAACCACTATATTTTTCCCGATGAAAAGGAGGCCTACCTGGAAAGAATCAGTGAAATATAATTATCCCTTTTAAATGGGATAATACCTGCTGGCCAGCAGATATTATCCCATTTTATATTTAATCATAAAACTGGATCTGAACCAAGTAGAAAGAGGAGCAAGAATAGCTGACAACAGGCCTTAATATAGAAGTTAAACTAAATAAGATTATACTTTTTAACCATACTATTTATATCTAAATTATCTTCTTGAAAAAACACTGACACCACAGTATCCTGCCCTTAGTCAGACCCTCAGATTTCATCTCCTTTTGATAACCTGGAACAATAAATGCATATATATAAAAACAAATCAAATTTCCAGGAGGAGAGAATAAAATGCTTAACTTTAAAGGACAGGATATTCTATCTACTTATTCCATGAGCAGAAAAGAGATGGAAATAATATTTGAGACCGCAGACAGGCTTGAGCCAGTGGCCAGAAAAAGAAGAAACATCGACCTCTTGAAGGATAAGACCCTCGCCATTCTCTTTTATCAGACCAGCACCAGAACCAGGCTTTCCTTCGAAGGTGCCATGTGCCGCCTGGGAGGCAAGATTACTGGCTTTGCCGATCCCAAAGTAACCCGCTCCACTGATAGTTCATATGGAGAGATAATGAAGGACGCCATTAAAGTAATTAATATGTACTCAGATGTGATTGCTGTTCGCCATCCAGAATCAGGGGCAGCAGAGGAGATTGCCAATTATGCTGAGATCCCGGTACTCAACGGTGGTGACGGGAAAAACGAACACCCAACCCAGGCCCTGCTGGATCTATACACCATCAGGTACTTCTTTGGTGGCCTGGAAGATCTGCATGTAGTGCTGGTGGGAGATATGACCGTCAGAACAATGCATTCCCTACCCTTTTGTCTGGCCCGCTATGATAGCTTAAAGATTACCGTTGTTCATCCTGACCATGCAGACTTCCAGCCTGAGATCAAGAAGAAACTGGAGAACGTTAACCTCAACTATCAGCGAGCTGAATCAGTGGATGAAGTAGTCGAAGATGCAGATGTTATCTATCTAAATGGAGTCTCACACCCCGAAGATATGACGGAAGTACAGAGTAGTAGCGAAAATGAAGACTACTACAAAATTGACGAAAAGAGCCTTGAAAAAGCCAAAACAAATATGATCGTTCTCCATCCCCTTCCTCGAAATGATGAAGTGGCAACAACCATAGACGATACCTTCCATGCCAAATACTATGAACAGGCATACCTGGGTCTGGTTCTGCGCATGGCTCTGTTAACCCTGGTCCTGGGAAGAGAAGAGGAAATAGATAACTATCTATAGTTGACTGCCTGCAAAAGAAAGGAGGATGGTGAT
>CAZXKH010000113.1:0-6563 GCA_964641385.1 uncultured Clostridia bacterium
GGGATGATCAATGTTATCTTCCTGGTACTCACTGATCGACCTCTGGGTATTACTCCCTTCTATTATTCTCTTGGCCACAGGGGAAGGGCGGTCTTCAACTGGCTGATTAATGGATACGACCTGGGCTCTCTGTCAGCGGGAAGTAATTTTGTTAATTCTGTAACAGCTCTTGCTCTGGGGGTTGTTCTTGGTTCTCTTTTTTCTGTTCTTCTTACCGGGGCTTTTCGACTGCAGAAAAGCTGTAGTCTCTTACAGGCCCTGAGGGCTCTTTTGGGTGGTATATTAATGGGTTATGGTGCTTATATTGCCGGGGGCTGTAACCTTGGTGCTCTGGTGGGGGGTATTGCTTCCTTTTCCCTCCATGGCTGGATTTTTGGGGTTTTTATGGTTCTGGGGGCCTATCTGGCAAGCAGATTGCTTAAACTAATGGTTGGGTAATATCTGCCCGAAAACAGGGTTTATGCGGGGTATAACCAGATATTATATCTGGTTATACCCCTTTGTTATGTCTTCATAACAACAATGAATGGCCATTAAAGAGGTAAATGCAACAAAAAAGAAGAAAGTTAATATTAGCACAAAGTCTTAATCGAAGTAAATATTATTATGTTAGAGAAGGCAGAAATGCGTCTTATAAATCTGATTTAGGAGGTGAGATATATAACATTTGTTTTGGGACTTTAGATTAATCAAGGAGGGATAATAATGATAAAAAAGAGATTAACGGTCATACTCCTGGCTTTTGCTCTCCTGGTTTTCTTTTTTATGCCCCGTGCTGCCCTGGCGGATAATATAGAGCTTGAAGAGCTGATGGAGCTGGTGCCGGCCACCAGTAATGAAAGGGAGAGCTATGAAGAATATCCTGCTGACTGGGATTTTGTTCTGATCGATACTCGCAGTCAGGAGGATTATCAGGAGGCTCATATCAATGGTGCCATCAATATCCCTGCAGATCAGATAGCTCCCTGTCCTCTGCCCGAGGATATGGAGACAAAACTTATCCTTTATGGGGAGCAGGCAGCCGAGGCAGGTATTATGGCTGAGGCCTTTGGTTTTACCAATGTTTATCTCTTTGAGGCAGGTATTGATGCCTGGAGGGAGGCCGGTAATTATCTGACCACAACTCCTGAATATGTTTACAGTTTAATTGATGGGGATTGTGTTGGTGGAGAGGAGACAGTGCCCTTCAGGATCATCGATACCAGGGGTTTTGGCATGTATTATGAGAGTCATCTTCCAACAGCTGTCAATATGGAGCATACCATCTTTGAGTCCAAGTACCTTGATTATATGTCCAGAGGCGAGGATATGCTCTTTATTACTTACTGTGGAGGTTTCTTCTGAGGACACAGCCATGCTGTTGCCAGAGTTCTGGTAAGAGAAGGTTACAACAATGTAAAGGTTATGGCTGGTGGAACCCCTGCCTGGGAAGAAGCAGGTTTGTACTTCTTTGGTCTTGATGCCAGCAAAGTTGAAGTTGATACCAATGGGCCGGTAGCTTTAGACGCCGGTGCTTTTAATCAACTGGTAGAGGATGAAGAAGGAGCTGTAATTGTTGATGTTCGTACCGCAGAAGAAATTGAAAGTGGAATGATTGAAGGGGCAGTACATATTGACAGTCAGCTCATCTCCTCTGATATAGAGATTGCTGTGGATAATTTGCCTGAGGATTATTCTACTCCTCTGTTGCTTTATTGTGAGGCAGGAGTCAGGTCCCGTGGAGCTGCAAATGACCTGATGGATTATGACTACCAGCAGGTATATTACCTTGATAGCAGACCTAATATCGATGCTGATGGTAATCTGATAGAATAATAGATCTTGGCAGACCCCACCAATTGGGTTTGGGAGGGTATAATAATTTTTAAGGTAATAGAGACTATCCCGATGGAATAAGTCTTAAACCAGTTAGTATACTCTTCCCAAACCCCTCTTTTTTTATGAGGGATGGGGTTTTAGCTGCAAGAGATAAAGAGCTGAGATGGTAGGGGTTTTTGCTGTCAAAATTATTTATGAAGATTATTACTAACAGGGGGGGTTTTAAATGAGGAGAAAGGCACTGCTGATCTCACTGAGTCTTATGCTTGTCATGGGGCTTTTGGCAGCTGGTTTTTCGTCACCGGTGGTCGGGGATGAGCAGGAGAACCATTTTGATACCATGCTTAAGATTGTTGATGATTATCTGGAGTACAGTTATCAGGGGGTTATTACCCCGGAGAAGGTTTATGAGAGTGTGGTTATGTTTCCAGATCCTGATTACTATGTGGTGGATCTGCGAGATCGAGAGGATTTCCAGGAAAACAGTATTATCGGTTCAGTGAATATTCCCTTTGCTGAGGTTACTGAGGAGTACCAGCTGGACAAACTACCGAAGGACAAAAAGATCATTCTGGTCTCTTATTCAGGCCATACGGCCAATCGAGTGGCAACTTTTTGGGGGCTTTTGGGTTATCAGACTATTGCCCTGGAGAATGGCTTTGGCGGTTGGAACCAGGTTCTGCCCTGTAATCCGGCTGACCATCAGCTGACAACTGAACCCACCGAGGCAGAGGAGACCTATCAGCTGCCCGAGTTCCATTATCAGGTTGAGACCCTGGAGGAACTGGTTAAAATTAGGGCAAAGAAGGCCTTTGACCCCGAGGAGGAGCTTGAAAGGGGCCATGATCATGACTTTGGTCGGGGATTGGTTATGGCTCGGGGAAGAGAGAGCCATGTTCTGGTAGACTTGAGGGATCCAGAGTATTATAATAAGGGACATTTTGGTGGTTCTATAAATATCCCCTTTGACAGTCTTACTGACCGGGAGAATCTGAGTCTTCTGCCCCCGGATAAGGAGATTATGCTTCTCTGCTCCAATGGCTTTGCATCCAGCCAGGCAGCCGTAATGCTGAGAATGCTGGGTTATGAGGCCAGTGTCTCTCGCTTTGGGATGAGTATCCTTACTGAAGATGAGGAGTTAATTGGTGATCGGCTGGTGATCTGCAAGGGGGATGAGCTCTATCCCACTGTGGAGACCCGCATAGATGTTGAAGAAGCAGGCCCGGGCTGAATTTAGATCTGGAGATCCTGGTTTCAGGATCAAGGTGTATTTTAGTCTGTGCCATGAAAAAGGATATGGAGATGTTCTAAACTATGGGAATCTGGATTGATACAAAGAAGGGAGTACAGGATGATGCTTAAAATGACCCGGCGAGGGCTATTAAAGAGTGCAGCTGCTGCCGGCATGGCCGGTTCCATACCCCTTAAGTTCAGTATGAGTGACTACAGTAAGGCGGCCTCTGAGGCCGGGGTAGAGGTAAAACATACCCTGTGCAATGGCTGCTCCAATAAGTGCGGAATGTTTGTTCATGTTAAGAATGGACGGGTCTGGAGGGCTGAGGGCCACCCCATCCATCTTAAAAACCAGGGCACCATCTGTGCCCGGGGGCATGGTATGGTGGCTGATATCTATAACCCTGATCGAATTACTCAGCCCATGAAACGAGTGGGGGAAGAGGAGTTTGAACCCATCTCCTGGGAACAGGCCTTTAAGGAGATTGGAGAGAAACTAAATAAAATAGTTGAGGAGCATTCAGGGAATGCTGTGACCTGGCTGGAGCATGGTCCCCGGGGTAAGGTCTATGCTGATCTGCTGCTGGATTATCTGGGTTCTCCCAACTATATTACTCATTATGCTACCTGCTTTACCTCCAAGACCAATGTCTGGAACAGAATGGTGGGGACCAGTCTTTTTGGTGATCATGAAAATACTGATTATATGCTTTTTGTGGGTAGAAATTTTGCTGGCGGCATTCTCCTCTCCGGTATGCAGAAGGTTTTGGAGGCCAGGGATAGGGGAGCAAAGATTGTGGTGGTGGATCCCCGCCACTGTGAGCTGGCAAGTATTGCTGATGAATGGGTGCCCATTAAACCGGGTACCGATCTGGCCTTTTTTCTGGCCATCGCCCAGGTGCTGATTACTGAGGATCTGATGGACAGGAAGTTTGCTCGAGAATATGTGGAGGGTTTTGACGAGTTCTGGCATGCCAACCGTAACCGCAGTCCGGAGTGGGCGGAAGAAATAACTGATATACCGGCAGCAAAGATCAGGGAGATTGCCAGGGAGATGGCTGCTTCTGCTCCCAGGGCCTTTCTGGAGACTGGCTACCATGGTCTCAATGCCCACTATCAGAACAGTGTGCAGCAGGCCCAGATGAATGTGATTATCAATACCCTGCTGGGTAATATGTATCAGCGTGGTGGCCTCCTGCCACCGGCCACCATTGACTTTGGTCCCTCTGTGCCCAGAGAAGTACCACCACAGGAGATGGGTCCCCGGGTTGATGGAGCCGGGGAGGAGGGCCCCTATACTACGGTGGAGACCTCCAGGGGTATTCCTCAGCGGGTACCTGCGCTGGCAGAGGAGGGTAAGATCAAGGCCCTCTTTGTTTATCACTATAATCCCCTGCGAACCGGTCCAGATCCTGAATACCAGAAGAAGATGAAGGAGGCCGAGCTGGTGGTCAACATTCCTGTGGACTGGAATGAGACCACACTCTATACCGCCGATTATATTCTGCCTGAATGCTATTTTATGGAACGGGACGAGATACCCATAGAAACCGCCGGTCATGTAACCCATGACTATCCACAGATCGCTATGAGAACCAGGGTTGTTGAGCCCCTTGAGGATACCAAACCTTTGCTGGAGATTATGAAGGGTATTGCCAGGGAGATTGGGGCTGAGGAGTACTTTGATTTCACAGTTGATGAACAGGCCGCAGCCATGATCGAGCCTCTGGGTGTATCCCTGGAAGATCTGAAGGAAGCCGGCTGCCTTGAGTTTCGTAACCTGGGTATTGAGCCTGAATTTCCGCTGGAGGCCGGTGAACCGGCCCTGACTACTCCCTCCGGTAAGATTGAGTTTTCGGTGGGGCTCTATCGGGCCAATGGTTTCAGTGGAGTGCCCAGGTGGGTACCACCCCGGGTTGAACCTGAAGCCCAGGATGAGTTCAGGCTAATACACGGTAAACAGCCCTGGCATTCGCACAGTATAACCAGCAACAACCCATACTTAATGGCCATTACCGAGCAGTACGATGGAACCAGAATGTGGATTAATAAAAAACGGGCTGATCAGCTGGGGATTAAGACTGGGGATACAGTAACAGTCTCCTCAGAGCTGGCAGAGAAGAAGGTTGAAGTTAAGGTTACAGAGCTTCTTCACCCCGACTGTGTCTGGGTGCCATCAGCTTATGGTGGCTTTTCCAAAAAGGCCCGGACTGCCTATGGGGTGGGGATTAACTATAATGACTTTTTACCCTCTATGGTGGAGCCCATAGCGGGCAGTGTGATGGGTCAGGAGATTATCGTCAGGATCAGGAAGGGGTGAGAGGGAGATGGCTAAATATGTGATGCTCATCGATGCGGAACGCTGTACAGGTTGTGCTGCCTGCGGTATTGCCTGTCAGATGCAGTGGCAGTTAACACCAGATATGAATTATAACTTCCTGGAGTTTAAGGAGACAGGCAGCTATCCCCATGCCAGACAGAAGGTCCTTCCCGTTCAATGTCAGCACTGTGATGATCCACCCTGTAAGACTGTCTGTCCTACGAATGCCACCTATCAGCGTGATGATGGTATTGTCTCCATTGATTTTGATAAATGTATTGGCTGTAAGTACTGTATGGTGGCCTGTCCCTATCGGGTCCGTAAATTGAACCATGATACAGGGCTGCCCGAGAAGTGTAAATTCTGTGCTGAATTTGTAGAAGAGGGCGAGATTCCGGCCTGTGTCACCACCTGCATGAATGGGGTCCGGGTCTTTGGTGACCTGGAGGATCCCGAGAGTGAGATTGCCAGGCTGATTGGTCGTAAGCGGACCCACAGGCTGCTGGAAAGGTTTGGGACCGAGCCCAGTATTTATTATGTTAGCAGCTGATTCCGGGCTTAGAAGGAGGTTGTTCCATGTTATCTGCTGTGCAAAAAGATGCCCTGCAGGAAATTTTCCTGGCGGCAGCTGAGTTTTATAAATATCCAGATACTATCTTCTATCAGCAGCTTCAATCCGGTGAACTCCTGGATGGCATCAGGGAGGAGCTTAAGAAGCTGCAGCTGAAGCCAGGTGATCCTTTAGAAGCACTGCCTGCTATTCCCGACTTCAGTAGCTTAAAGCAGGAGTATACCAGGTGTTTTATCGGTTTGAATGGGCCCTCTGCCCGACCGGTGGAATCCCTATACCGGGTCTGGACCGAGGATCCCCAGGCCGGGGTCTCTATAGCCTCTCAGAAGGGTTATTTAATGGGTGATGCTGCTCTGCATATCAGGCACCTTATCCAGGGCCTGGGGCTTGAGATCCCTGAGGAGTATCGACAGCTCCCCGATCACCTATCTATACTGCTTGAGCTTTTGGTATATCTGATAAGAGAGAGAGAGCCAGCAGAGGTATTGGTCTTTCTCAGGGATCACTTCAGCTGGCTGGAGGATTTTAGGGAGGCCCTGGTTGAGATAGAGGCCCTGTCGCTCTTTGTCTGGATCACTGATCTTTTATCCTGTTGCCTGGAATATGCTGAGTCCCTGTATT
>CAZXKH010000114.1:0-6517 GCA_964641385.1 uncultured Clostridia bacterium
CGGGCGGAAATAAAGAAACAGGTGGTTATATTGCTAAAAGATGGAATAATACAACCCATTAGTTCCGATCTGGAGCGGGTGGAGGATGAACTGACCTCCATTACCCAGTCTGATTTCAATCTGCTCTATAATATTTCCTTTTCTCTGCTTAAGGCAGGAGGGAAAAGACTCAGGCCCACCCTTGTTCTGCTCTCAGGACGTTTCTTTAATTATCATCTTAAGTCTGTGCTACCAATTGCAGCTGCCATTGAGCTCTTGCATATGGCCACCCTTATTCATGATGATATTATTGATGACTCAAAACTAAGGCGGGGCGAACCCACTGTTAATCATCGATGGGGGAAGCGGGTGGCTGTGCTCAACGGTGACCTGCTCTATGCTCATGCCATGAAGCTGATGACTAAGGTGGAGGATCGGGAGCTGGTTAGCGAACTGGTGGATGTCATCCTGATTATTTGTAAGGGAGAGATGCAGCAGTTTACTCAGCTGAGAAGCCTTGATCAGGATCTCAATTCATACCTTAACCGTATTGAACAAAAGACTGCTCTCCTGCTGGCCAAGAGCTGTCAGCTGGGGGCCAGAGCCTGTGGTGCAGACAACAGCCAGCAGCAGATACTCTTTGATTATGGTCTCAATTTAGGTATTGCCTTTCAAATTATCAATGATCTTAAGGATCTGATAAATGAAGAAGCAGAGCTGGGAAAGCCTCCTGGTGACGATCTCAGACAGGGGATTATGACCCTGCCCATTATCCATGCCCTGCAGAGTTCTCCGGAAAGGGCTGTTATTGCTGATGTTTTGAGCACAAAGGATCCGGAAGAAAGGCTGGTGCAGAGGGCCATAGACCTTATTCGAGAGACTGATGCTGCAGAGGAAACCATTAAATTTGCTCGTGGCTATACCCACAGGGCTTACCAGCAGCTCTATTCACTGCCGGACCTGCCTGCCCGTAGATCACTCTTTCAGCTGTTGAATTATATCAGTGGCCAAGATTATCAGGAGGACTGGTTTTTAGACCAAAAAATCTCCTACTAAGCCCCTTAACAATTGAATACTCTTTTTCATAGGATAGGGGGAGACCCCTATTTTATTTTTATGGAGAAGGTTGTTTACTTTTTATTTGCAATTTGTTTACAAATGGCTTGCAATTTGTTTACAAATAGTTTACAATATAAGTAAGCCCTTCAATCCATAAAAAAGAGGTTATTGCCATGAGTGATCTGTTAAAGCATGTTCTGGTTGGTGATTTGATTGGAAGCCTGGCTGCCAACTCCAAGGATCCCAAAAAGAATAACCTGGCCACTGTTTTCATGCTGGGAGTCATCTCCCATGCGGTGATGGATATCAGTGAGCCGGATTATACAATTAACTGGTTTAACCGTGCCGAGCTTATTTCGGCCCTTCCCTTTCTTACCCTGCAGGTGGGAGGAATCGGCCTGGTTATGGAGAATACTGTAAGAGAGAGCCGATCCTGTCCTCGCACCCTGATGCTGAGAATGGCGGGTATTCTGGGAGCGGTGATTCCAGATTTTATTGATGGTATCTATTCCATTTTAAATCCCCATGCCTGGTACAGCGGGCAGCTTCTCTGTCCATGGCATATCAGGACCTGGCAGGTTAATCTAATGTCCATGTGGGGGACCTCTATTTTGACCGGGGCTCTGGCTTTGTTTCGCTACAAGGGGGCAGACTTTTTCCGTTCACTGGGAAAAAGGTTTGCAACCTGAGTTACAGATTTTTAAGTTACGGGGCGTTAATTAATTTATGAATATGAATAAGAAAGGGCTTTACGCTATCACTTTGATCCTGATCGTCATCTCAATCACTCTTTCTCCACCGCTTGTTGCGGAAGAGGGCAGTCAGTCTATAGAGCTGGTGGCCCTTCAGCTGGAGGTTAGTCCTGAGCTCTTCTCTACTGCTGAAAGCCTTAAGGAGGAGCTAAAAAAGCTGCTGGAGGAGGCAGAAGGGGATCTGGCTCACCGGGATCAGAGACTGGTTGTTTTACCGGAACATCTGGGGCTCTTGATGCTTTTTATGGAAAGGGAAGGGTTGCTTCTGGCCTCAGGGAGTAAGGAAGGCTTTTTTGCCCGCTTTTTACTCAGGCATCCCTTTCAATTCTTTCAAATTATAAGGTTAAAGATGGGTCAGGGTCTAAGTCTCACCCAGGCCCTTTTGCTTTACCAGCAGGATCATTATGTTCCGCCTTATTTTGAGATCTTTTCTGAGCTGGCCAGAGAGTATAAGGTATATCTGCTGGCAGGTACCCTGCCGGTAACTCCCTCCTATCTCTCCGACTTTCTTCCTTCAGGTCTGGCTCCTGAAGGGGATCCCCTTTCCCTTTACAGTTACAGTATTCTCTTTGATCCCCGGGGAAGGGTGGTTGGTATCCAGCCCAAGGTTAACCTGACCTCCATGGAAGAGGAACTTGGCCTTAGTGCTGCCGGGCTTGATGAGGTGCGGCCAATCTCCACTCCCCTGGGTTCTCTGGGAGTGGCCATCTGTTTTGATGCCTTTTTTCCAGCCTACAGGGAGCGGTTATGTCAACAGGGGGCAGAGATTCTCCTTAAGCCAAGCGCCAATCCCCTTCCCTGGTCTCATCGCCAGCAGCAGGAATGGCTGGGCGGAGCCAGCAGCTCTCTTAAGGAGGGAGAGTTTATCTATGCTGTTAACCCCATGCTGGTGGGCAGTCTTCTGGATCTCTCCTTTGAGGGCCAGTCCTCTATCCTGGCCACACCGGCTCTGAAAGAGCAGTTAAAGCCTGAAGCAGAGGCCAGGGGTTTTTTTGAGTTTCCCCTGCAGCCAACCTTTTTAAAGGTTTCAGAGAGCTAGGTAGAAGAGGAGGTTTTATCAGTCAGGGTTCCCCATCCCCTAAAGCTTGAGCAATAGATATTTAGAAATAAAGGAGGCCAGGCCTCTTTTTTTTATGGTCTCAATGGGTTTTTCTTGTTGTGCAGGTAATAATATGTTATTATTGTTGCTGGAAGGATCTATCAAAATCTGAGTAGAGGAGGAATGAGTGTGCTGGATTTTCTCTTTAACAGTCAACAGCAGGAGTTGAGGGAGGAAGTGGAGGTCTTTGTAGAGGGTGTAGACCGGCAGCTGAATCTGGATATGGATGCCGGGGAGATCTCCTATCCCACCGGTTACATCCAGGGGCTGGCCGAGGCCGGGCTGCTGGGGCTTCGTTTTCCACAGGAGTTGGGTGGCAGAGGCCTAAACTGGTGTGAAGAGATTATTGCCCTGGAGGAAATAGGGTGTCTGGGCACCTCTCTGGCCTGTCTCTTTTCTTTGCCCTCGATAGTGGGAGAGGCCCTTTATTGTTTTGGTACCAGAGAACAGCAGCAAAGGTACCTTGAGCCCACCCTGGAGGGACGTAAGTTTACTGCTGAGGCTCTCACCGAACCACGGGGTGGCTCAGACTTCTTTGGTGCCACCACCAGGGCCCGTAAGGTGCAGGGCGGTTATCTGCTGCAGGGGCAGAAGCGTTTTATCGTTGGTGCGGAAGGGGCAGACTACTTTCTGGTCTATGCCCGGACCGATGAGGAGGCTCCTCCCCAGCAGGGGATGAGTGCCTTTCTGGTGGATAGAGGGCCAGGGGTTGAGGTCAAAAAGGTCTATGGTTTGATGGGAACAAGGGGTGGAGGAACTGGCAGGCTTTATTTCCGTGATGCCTTTGTGCCGGAGGAAAACCTGCTGGGAGAGGAGAATAGGGCGGCAGAGATATTCTATCAGATGATGGTCCCTGAAAGGCTGACCAGTGCCGCCGGGGCTCTGGGGATGGGCAGGGCAGCCCTGGAGGTTGCTGCCAGGTACAGTACCAAACGTAAGGCCTTTGGCCGGCCCATCCGTAAGTTTGAGGGGGTCAGCTTCAAGGTCTCTGATTCCATTACCGGACTGGATGCTGCCCGCTCTCTGGTCTATACTACTGCCCGCTGTATAGACAGTGGAGCAGCTCCAGAACGGCAGCGCCGAATGGTCTCAGAGGCCAAGAAGTTTGCCACTGATACTGCCTGGGAGGTGGTTAACCATGCCATGCAGATTCTGGGTGGTATTGGTTATACCGATGTCTATCCAGTGGAACGACTGCTCAGGGATATCCGTCTGATCATGATCTGGACCGGGACCAATGAGATCATGGATCTGATTATTCAGCATGAGTACTATCGGGAGCTGGAGCGGAAAAGGAGGGGCCGCAATGTTGAAGAGGATGCCCCGGATGCTGGTGAAGAGGAGGAGAAGGTTTATGAGTAGTCAGGGCTATTCTATAACAGCTGCTCTAAGCGATCCGGATAGTCGGTAATTATTCCATCGATTTTCAAATCCAGGCATCTCTGCATGGCTTCTTTACAGTTGATGGTCCATAGAAAGATGGGCAGGCCTGTGGCTCGGGCTGCTCTTCTGAGTGGCAGTGTCAGCAGGGGTAGCCTTCCGTAGCTGGGGGGAATAAAGAGCCCGTCAAAGCTCCAGTTCATCCAGCCTGCCAGCCCCAGATGGGCCAGCAAATAAAAGATAATCCCCTCTTTCCTGGCCATACCGGTAACAATCTCAGGGGCATCTTTACGCAGTCGCTTGATGGTTTTATCATCCTCTGTGGCCACTGCCACTCGATTTTCTGCCTCTGTTGATCTTATATCATCTCTCAGGGGAGGAATGATGTCCCGCTCTTCTCTCTTTATCTCAATGATAATGGGGGTCTGTGGAAAGGCCTTCAGTACCTCTCTCAGGCTGGGGATGGTATAACCCATACCCCGAAAGGGGTATTCATTCCCTGCTTTAAAATTATAGCCGGCATCAAGCTGCTGCAGCTCCTCTAAGCTGTAATCCTCAAGCTGGCCACTGGCTTCGGTAATTCGGTCCAGGCTCTCATCGTGGAAGACAACCACCTGCCTGTCTGCTGTTAGCCTGATATCCAGCTCCAGTCCCACTGCCCCCTCTCTCAGGCCCAGGGTAAAGGCCTTGATAGTGTTTTCCGGCCTGCTGCTTGAGGACCCACGGTGGGCAATGCTGGCAGTCCTCTCCGGCATATAACTGAAGAAGCCCTCCTCGCTCTGTGGACCAGGAAAGAATCGGGCTTTGATCAGCTGCAGGAGATGGAGGGCCAGTAAGAGTGCCAGAAGATAAAGGATTAAGTTAATACCAATCACCCCCTGAAGATTATTGTATCACATTCTTTGCTCTGCTGTCAGCTCTACTAGAAGCTTAATGTTTTCAGGAATATATTATTCTTGCTAAAGAAGAGTCTTAATGATAGAATATTGTCAGTGGTCATCAAAGGATTCAAAATGGTGGTGAAGAGGTATTGCTCAGGTATTTTAAATATCTGACCGGCTGGGATATAGCTCTTATTACTCTGCTGATCCTGCTTTCTTTGGCAGGTGTGCTGGGACCGGTTGTCTATTATCGTTATTTTGCTCCTGAGCCTGAGGAGAGGATGGTGATCATCCAGGTTGAGGGAGAGGAGTATATGCGTCTTAATCTGGAGGAGGAAGAGGATAAAATCATTGAGGTTGCCGGCCTGATAGGAATCAGTGAGGTTGAGTTGAGTGAGGGCCGGGTCAGGATGAAATCGGCCCCTCCCCCTGATCACTATCGCATTGCAGTGGATACAGGCTGGATCTCACGTCCGGGCCCCATGATCGTTAATATGCCCAACAGGGTTGCTGTCTGGATTGAGGAGAGCAGCCCCGGTGACCTTGATGGTGTAACCTGGTAATAAAATGATGTAAGGAGATTAAAGATGCAGAACAGGTTTAATCTGTTGATGATCATACTGGTCTTGCTTTTGCTGGGAGGCATTGTCTATATCAACCAGCAGGGCCGGGATGACTCTCGGGAAAACCTTTATGAAGCCCAGGAATTTTTGATGGATACCTTTGTTACCCTTAAAATTGTGGGGGATGGGGCTCAGGGGGCTGCAGAGGATGCCTTTGCCGAGATGAAGCGCCTGGAGGCCCTGCTGAGCCGCCATGTAGAGGGTAGTGATGTGGCCAGAATAAATAAAAAGGCAGGGATTGCTCCTGTAGCTGTCGAAGAGGAGACTCTAGAGGTAATAAAAAGGGTCATAGAATACGGTGAACTAACAGAGGGAAGCTTTGATGTCACTGTGGCTCCTCTAATGGACCTCTGGGGTTTTGGTTCCGATGAACCGGCGATACCGGAGGATGAAGACTTAGAAAGGGTTCTCTCTCTGGTTGACTATTCCCGGATAGAGGTCTCTCAGCAGGGAGAGGTGTATCTTCCAGAAAAGGGCATGGCTCTAGATTTGGGTGGCATCGCCAAAGGTTATATCGTTGACCGGGCTGCTGAGATGATAGCTGATAAGGGTTTTGAACAGGCCCTGATCAGTGGTGGTGGCGATATCAGGGTCATGGGTGGCAGGCCGGGGGGTGACCCCTGGCGGATAGGTATCAGAGATCCCTTTGCTGAAGAGGGCGGCCATCTGAACTTTGTGGTCCTGCTTAATGAGGGAAGTATAGATACCTCCGGTGATTATGAGAGATACTTTGAGGTGGATGGG
>CAZXKH010000115.1:0-5334 GCA_964641385.1 uncultured Clostridia bacterium
CCAATGGTCAGAAAATCTCCGATCCTGGTTTCAGGTAACAGTTCCTCCTCCACAGTTAGACCCCCATAGAGAATAAATAATTGTTCCCCAGGGGTTCCTCCCTTCCTTTTGGTTATAGTTTAAAGAGTTTCCTGGCCATCTTTTTACCCACAACTTTGTTCTTGGCCCTGCGTGCCACTCGTTTGGGATCACCACTGGAGAGTGTCTCCACATCATTGGCAGTCCTCGCCAAACGATAAAGAATGCTTACCAGTTTTCGTGCCATGGATATCTGGCACCAATTACCACGCGCTTTGACGTGGAATAGCGTGCCTGCATCCCTCCCTTCTATCAGAGAGTTTCTTACACTCCATAAACTATATTAAGATTAAGCAATATAAAGGTCCCTTTCACAAAATATCAAAGAAAACCATACTATATATGGCATTGTATTAAGCTATTAGCCACTATATAGTGGCCAGAACCTGTACTCAGTCCTTTCTGTGAGAGAATCATATTAAAATTTTCAGTTCCAATGGAAAAAGGGTATGGTAGTATGGATCTTACAGCGGGAAGGGTTCTTTGAAGAGATGGTAGTAGTTAATGCTTTAACTAGCTGATACTAATAGTTCCAGGCTTTCCGGCAGTTACCCTGCCGATCACAAAAGCAGTGACCTGCCTCTGCTGCAATAAGTTCAGTAACTTCTCTTCCCTCTTAGAGGGCAGTGAGATGAGCAGGCCGCCTGAGGTCATGGCATCACAGAGCATGTATTTTCGGTTTTGAGAAAAGCCATCGGGAAAACTGAGCCACTGTTCAAGGTACTTATAGTTGGCCCTGCTGCCACCGGGCAGCACATCACGGGCAATGAGATCCCAGGCTCCTAAGATAACCGGGACCTGATCAAAAACTATCTCCAGGGCAACTCCACTGGCAGCAGCCATTTCATGGGCATGTCCCAGCAGCCCAAAACCGGTGATATCCGTGGCTGCACTGACACCCACCTCCTGCATGGCTTCAGCAGCATTCTTATTCAGGCTGCTCATTACTGCCACCATATTCTCTTCCTCTTCAGAACTCACTATTCCTGCCTTGAGAGCGGTGGCAACTACACCACCACCAATAGGTTTGGTTAAAACCATGCTCTCTCCCTCCCGGGCTCCGGCATTGGTAACTATCCGATCTGGATGCACCTTACCCAGAACAGAGAGACCATACTTGGGTTCCTGATCCTCGATGGTATGTCCGCCCAAAAGCAGTGCTCCTGCCTCATCCAGCTTATCCTTGCCACCAAGTAAAATCTCCCTCAGAATCCCAAGCTCCAGCTGGGAAGAGGGAAAACAAGAAATATTGAGTGCCGTTAAAGGCTCTCCCCCCATGGCATAAATATCACTCAGAGCATTGGCAGCAGCAATCTGCCCAAAAGTAAAGGGATCATCAACAATAGGGGTAAAAAAATCAACGGTCTGAATCAGAGCCGTATGATCATCATGGCGCAGGACACCGGCATCATCACTGGTGTCTAAGCCAACCATTAAACGATCATCATGGAATCCCTGCAGGTTGCTAAGGACCTGAACCAGGTCCTCTGGTTTCATTTTGCAGCCTCAGCCCGCCTTGCTTGAATAAGAGGTAAGGCGAATTCTTTCTTCCTCAGACATAACTAACACCACCCCCGACCTTATAGCCCTATAATATCATTATGAAGAAATGTTGTCAAAAAACCCCTATTACCTAACCCAAAAGCAGTCGATCATCCATCAGTTTTTTACCCCTCACCTGAGCAAACTTCTGCAGCAGATCATCAATACTGAGGTCATTGCGGCCGGGATCACTCACATCAAGGATAATCTCAGCCTTATCCATCATAATGGTCCTGTTCCCCATCTCAAGGGCCTGACCCATATCATGGGTTACCATCATTACTGTCAGCTGCTGATCACTGATTACACTGTTGGTTAAAGATATTATCTCAGCGGCAGTCTGAGGATCCAGGGAGGCAGTATGCTCATCAAGAAGCAAAATCTCAGGACCACCAAAGGTTGCCATCAAAAGTGTCAGTGCCTGCCGTTGACCACCTGAAAGCAGGCTAACCTTCTCCTGCAACCTCTCCTCGAGGCCCAGATCAAGCTGGGCCAGTGATGAACAGAATTTCTCTCTCAGATCCTTGTTCACTCCCAGTCTTAACCCTCTTCTTTTTCCTCTCCTTAGAGCCAGGGAGAGGTTCTCCTCAATGGTCATCTCTGAGGCTGTCCCCATCATGGGGTCCTGAAAGACACGTCCAATCCAGGCGGCGCGGGAGTGTGCGGGCAGCCGGGTAATATCATTTTCCCCCAGCATTATTCTGCCCGCCTCCACCGGATAGGAACCGGCAATAATATTTAACAGGGTGGATTTACCGGCCCCATTGCTACCGATTACCGTAATAAAATCCCCCTGATTGATGGTAATATTGATGTTACGAAGGGCATGGTTCTCATTTATCTGACCCTGATTGAAAACCTTTTGAACTCCTCTTAAACTTAACATTTCTACTTTTCACCCTTTTTTTCCAGAGAGCATTCAAAACCCCCAGATCTTTTTTCTTTAAAATAGGTGCTGCCAGAGCAAAAACAACCAGAATGGCAGTTACCAGCTTGAGATCGGTGGGAGCAAAACCCATGCGAAGGGCCATGGTAACCGCAAAGCGATAGACGATTGAGCCCACCAGCACCCCCAGGGTAGCCCAGATAATACGCCCGGACCTGATAACACTCTCTCCGATAATGACTGAGGCCAGACCAATAATAATCATTCCAATACCCATACCGGCATCAGCAAAACCCTGGTGCTGAGCTACCAGAGAACCTGAAAGAGCAACAAGTGCATTGGCCAGTGCCAGGCCCAGGATAACCATTAAATCAGTATTAACACCCAGGCTTCTGATCATGGCCGGGTTGTTACCGGTGGCTCTGAGAGCCATTCCCAGCTCAGTATGTAAGAAATAGTCCACAAGCACCTTGATCAGTAAAACAATAATCACAAAGGTAATAATGGCCACGTAACGCCTTGAGATACCAAGGCCTTCAACATAACGGAGCAGTGTTGGTTGTCTGAGCAGGGGTAAGTTTGAACGCCCCATAATCCTTAAGTTTACCGAATAAAGAGCGGTCATGGTTAAAATACCGGCCAGCAGCCCCGTGATCTTCAGCTTGGTGTTTAGAAGGCCGGTAATCAGTCCTGCCACTGCCCCTCCCAGCAAAGAGTAGAGGGTGGCAACAAGGGGATCAACTCCACCAATAATCAATCTGGCGGTAATGGCAGCCCCCATAGGAAAGCTACCATCGACAGTCAGGTCAGGAAAATCCAGCACACGAAAGGTAAGATATACTCCCAGAGCCATCAAGGCATAACCAAGGCCCTGTTCAAGGGAGCTGATCAGCATATTGATTATCATCTACAGGGGCTACCTCCTCAATTCTTATTGCTACTCAATTATCCTGTCTGCTGCTTCCAGAAGGTCAGGGCAAAGTTGAATACCCATGGCCTCAGCTGCAGAAATATTAATTACGGTCTCCACACGATCTGCGCTCTGTATGGGCATGGTAGAAGGATCGGCACCTTCTATAACCTGAACGGCCATCTTGCCAGTCTGGAAACCAAGTTCATAGTAGTTAATCCCGGTGGTGGCCAGACCTCCTCGCTCTACTGAATCCTCTTCTCCCACAATAAGTGGAATCCTTTCGTCTTCAGCCACCATGACCACCGATTCAAGAGCTGAAACAACGGTATTATCGGTGGGAACATACATGGCATCTACCCTGCCCACCAGAGACTGTGCTGATTGAAGAACCTCAGCACTGGTGGAAACAGTAGCCTCTACCAGTTCTAAGCCCAGCTCATCTGCAGCCTCTTTGGCTATATCAACCTGTACCACAGAGTTAACTTCACCCACATTGTATAGAACACCAACCCTCTCGGCCTCAGGGAGAATGGTTAACAAAAGCTCCAGCTGAGTCTTAACTGGTGTTAAATCGGTGGTGCCGGTGACATTGGTTTCTGGATGATCCATGGCTGCAACCAGTTCAGCCGCCACCGGATCTGTTACAGCGGTAATGAGAATTGGTATCTCATCTGTAGCCTGTGCCATGGCCTGAGAGGTTGGAGTGGCAATGGCCAGTACCAGATCCATGCCTTCATCCACAAACATTCGGGCAATGGTGTTGGCAGTACTCATGTCACCCTGGGCATTCTGAAATTGGTATTCAACTTCTATATCCTTCTGATAACCCTCTTCATTCAGGGCATCCACAAAACCCTGAGCTGAGGCATCAAGAGCAGGATGCTCAACTATCTGAATAACGCCAATATTAATGGTATCTGCTCCCACAACCATTGTAAATAGGCCAACCATAATTAGCATGAAAAGTAATAATAAGATTAGTCTTTTCATTTTTTTATTCTCTCCTTCTCATTTTGTTCAAAAGGACTACCTGCTGCTACACTGCTTGGGTGCTAAAATATATTGCTCCCCCCTTTTTTTATTAAAAATATTAAATCCAATTAAACTTTATCCTATATTATAACATGGGTCAAAAGAAAAAACCATCCCTTTTTTGGATTTTTTCAGCAAATTTCTGGATATATACTTACAGGTAGCCAGACATTTGTTTGGATCCAGAAGATAAAAAAAGCACAGCTTCTGTGCCAGATATTGCATCGAGGATTGAGGGGAGGGTTCTAGAAATTTTAATTAGATACTTACTATTAAATATTCCAGTTGTTCTATAACAGGATATATTAAAAGGAGAATTAAGATGACAAATAAAAAGAATATTACCCTGGTTCTGTTATTGGTAATTCCACTTCTGGGAGCAAGTATACCCTACCAGAGCCAGCTGGGTATCAATGAAAAGCACTGGTTCTGGCAGAACTCCTTCAGCTATCAGACACAAAGGGGCCATTACGGAAGCATCTTCATCGATCTCTATGGAGGAGATGAGTTTGGAGTAGGGATCAGCCACCCGTTACCAGAGAATGGCGGTCAAAACCAGCTCCATCTCTACCACCTGGAGGGCATAGATCCCATTACCATCCTCTCCCTCTCAACCATGGTTAACGAGCCAGAGGAGTACTTAGAGGGCACCCTTTCCTATTATTACTACCACCTGCAGCCAGATATCATCGATCTAAGTCTATTTTATACCCATTCCCATCAAGTAGAGATAAAAGCGGAGCTGCAGAGAGAGTATGGGGAATGGTTAAAGGAAATGGGCCTGATTTTAAAGCCCGTTTCCCCGCTGACCCTTGAAGCCACTCACTCTGATTTATCAGAGGAGCCAGGCACCAGTATTACCCTCAACCATAACCATCGGCTG
>CAZXKH010000115.1:5344-6511 GCA_964641385.1 uncultured Clostridia bacterium
ATATTGTCTACCATCAGGATGAGGAGATAAGATCAGAAGAGATAGAGCTGGAACTAAAGGAGTTTATACCCCTGCAGGTTTATAGGGGAAAGGAGTCCAGTAAAACCCCCGGTTACCAGCTGCAGTATCTTGGTTTAAGCTACCATCCTCTGCTCTACCAAAGGCAAGCAGAATCGATCTTTTATTATGGCAACATTGAACAAAGGAGGATTAAAGATTATCCCTTCTCAGCCCAGCTCTTTTACAACCAGCTGCACAGGCTGGAATATAATTATTCACAGGACCATGAGCTCTTAACCCTGAACCTCTATGAGGAGAGAACAGGAGAAGACCCTCTGGCCGAATTCACCACCGCCAGAGGGCTGGAAGTAGAGGGAGAGCTGCAGGAAGGAAACTTGACAATTTATGCCGGCCTTGACCACAATCTACTTCTGGGCATCCCCAACTACCATCAACTGGGGCTTGGCTATCAGCTGCCCTTCGAGGTAGCAGTCTCACTCCAGCGCACAGCAGATCTATACCAGTACATTCAGCATCAAAGCCTCTACCAACACAGTTATGGACTCAATTTCTCCTTCCCCCGAGGAGAGGCCAGACTCTCCTACTGTGAAAACCAGCAGGCATTAAGCCAGAGTTTGGAACTCTCCATGCAGAGCAGCCAGCTACTGCTGGAGACTGATTATCTGCTGGAAGAAGGGAGTATAGATTATGCAAGGCTGGAATTCAATCAGGCCTTAGAAAGCATTAACCTGATGGTTGACTACAGACTACCAGAGAAGGAATGGGGTCTCTATCTATCTTATTCAGGCCTTATCTAACCCTACAACCTTAATTTGATCTCCATCTGATAGTCCCTTAAGGGCAGTATAATCATCTGTTAACAGCCTCCCAAAGACCTCTACCGGGGCTGCAGCCCTGATCTCACCGGAGGCTCCAGCCGGAGTAGGACCAAAAAAAATACAGAAGGCACCGCCCTCTGACCAGAAGGCCAGGTCTCCTCTCTCCATCTCAACCTGTTTCTTTTCTGGCCTCTGCTCGAGGTCAATGGGAAAGTATACTTCATCCCCCCAGCGCCTGACCATGGCTTTAAGGGGTAACAGCTTAAAGATCCTCTCTGCCAGCCTGGTCTCTATCAGCTCTGCCTCAAGCTCCTCTACCCCAGCTTTG
>CAZXKH010000116.1:0-6488 GCA_964641385.1 uncultured Clostridia bacterium
AGTTTTTTTAATCCCGGCCGGGAGGATTTGATAACTGTCAGGGCACCGGGAAGAGTAAACCTGATCGGAGGTCATACAGATTACAACCAGGGCTATGTGCTGCCGGTGGCCATTGATCGGGAGTTGTGGGCTGCTATTGTGCCCAGGGAAGACAGTCTTGTTAAGGTATACTCCTCTCACTATGGAGAAAGAGCTGCCTTTGATCTAAACCGGATTAAATACGATGAAAAAAATGACTGGTTAAACTATTTACAGGGTGTGGCCCTTTTTTTACAGGAAGAGGGATCTCAGCTCTCCGGTCTTAATGTGGTTTTACAGGGTAATCTACCCCAGGGCGCAGGCCTGAGTTCCTCTGCTGCCCTGGAGATGGTGCTGGCCTTTGGCTGGAAACTGGTTGATGGCCTTGCTCAGAGCCGGGTGGAGCTGGCTCATATCTGTCAAAGAGCCGAGAACCAGTTTGTTGGAGTCAGCTGTGGGATCATGGATCAGTTTATCTCTGCCCTTGGTCAAAGGGACCGGGCTCTTTTTCTTGACTGCCGCAGCCAGGAGTATGAGTATGTGCCTGTCTCTTCATCCCCTGAGGAAGAGATAAAGATCCTTGTGGCTGATACCGGTGTCAGCCATAAGTTATCAGCTTCTGGCTATAACCGCCGCCGGGAGGAGTGTCAGCAGGGGGTGGAGTTTTTTAACCAGAGGCTGGATAGAGAGCTAAGGAGTCTGCGCGATCTTTCATGGGAAGATTTTATGGCTTTTAAAGCTGCTCTTCCTGATCAGCTGGGTGATCGCTGTCAGCATGTTCTCAGCGAAAATGAGCGAGTCAAGAAATGCTGTAAAGCACTTAAAGAGGGTAATCTGCCTCTAGCCGGGGAGCTGATAACTCGCTCCCACTACAGCCTGAGAGATCTCTTTCAGGTCAGCTGTTATGAGCTGGATCTGATGGTGGAGCTGGCCCTTCAGGTTGAAGGTGTCTACGGTTCACGGATGACAGGAGCCGGTTTTGGTGGCAGCACCGTCAACCTGGTTGAGGGTAGTTCAGTTGATAGCTTTAAAGAAAGATTGACAGAGGGCTACCTTGCTCAAACCGGGCTAAAGCCCGAGATCTATGTCTGTCAGATTGCTGAGGGCTGCAGTATTCTTGCTCAGGAGGGGGATAGAGGATGATCGGTGAAACAGAGTACCGGGGTCTGGCAGCAGTTAAAATGGAGAACGAAGTTTTAAGGGCTGTCTTTCTCCCTGATTACGGCAGTAAAATGGTTTCTCTGCTGCATAAGAGAACTGGCCGTGAAATACTCTTCCAGCCCTCTGAGACTGAACTTGAACTGCCCTATTATGGGGCAGATTATGCTGCCTGGGATGCCAGTGGCTTTGATGAGCTCTTTCCCAGTATCGATGCTTCCTTTTATCCCGAGGAACCCTGGCGGGGTCAGTATATTCCAGATCACGGTGAGCTGTGGACTCTCAGCTGGTCAGCGGATATAACCCCCAAAGGCCTTGAGTTCAGGGTCCAGAGCCCCAGATTTCCCTATGCAATAAAAAAGAGGGTTAATCTTATTGATAACCTGCTTCAGCTGGAATACAGGGCCTTTAATCAAGCCCAGCAGCCCTTTAAGTTTATCTGGGCTGCACACCTGCTGCTGGCCAGTGAGAAGGAAAGGATCAGCTTGCTATTACCTGAGGAAGTAGAGGAGGTTATTAACGTCAAAAGGGATGAGCATTTAGGGGCCTGGGGGGAACGTCACAGCTATCCCCTGACAGGCAGTCAACAGACTGGTGAAAGCATAGATTTGAGCACCATGGATGCCTCCGGTTGTGGCAGCAGCCAGAAGTTTTATGCTCTCCATCCCCTGCAGAAGGGTTGCTGTGGAGTGGAGTTTATTGACACTGGTGAAAGGCTGCTTTACTCCTTTCCACCAGACCGGGTACCCTATCTTGGAGTCTGGAAGAGTCAGGGGGGTTTTCGAGGTGATTACAACCTGGCCTTAGAGCCCTGTACCGGGGCCTTCGATGATCTCTATCTGGCGGATAAGCTGGACCGGGTTTCAGCCATTCCGGCTCAGGGCAGCCTGAGCTGGTATCTGCAGCTCAGGCTTGAAGTCTAATTAATAATCTATAGTGATCGAAGAGGAGGGATAGCATGCCCAGGATTTCTTTTCTGGGTGCAGGCAGCACTGTCTTTGCCAAAAAACTGCTGGGGGACTGTCTCTTAACTCCTGCCCTGGCCCACTCTGAGCTCTTGCTCTATGACCTTGACAGTGAACGCCTGCGGGATTCAGAAATGATGCTCAATAACCTAAATAAAAACTATGGTCATCAGGCCCAAATTACTGCCTGCCATAATTTAGAGGAAACTCTTGCTGGAGCTGATTATGTTATCAATGCTATCCAGGTGGGGGGTTATCAACCCGCTACTCTCAGGGATTTTGAAATACCAAAGCGATATGGTCTACGTCAGACCATTGGTGATACCATTGGAATTGGAGGTATCTTCCGTGCCTTAAGGAGTATCCCTGTCTTAATTGGTTTTGCCCGTAAGATGGAGGAGCTCTGTCCCGAGGCCTGGTTTTTAAACTACACCAACCCTCTGCCCTCTCTAACCGGAGCTCTGCTCAGGGCTACAGAGATCAAGACAGTTGGTCTCTGCCACAGTGTTCAGTCCTGCCTGGGTGAGCTGCTCGATCCCCTTGGTATCTCCAGAGATGGGGTCAGGGCTGAGTTTGCCGGTATTAACCATATGGCCTGGCTTTTGAAGCTGGAGCGTCAGGGAGAGGATCTATACCCTCAGGTCAGAGAGAGGGCCAGGCAGAGGCAGACCCCCCATGATGATCTGGTGCGCTACAAGATAATGGAACACTTCGGTTATTATGTCACTGAATCCAGTGAGCATAATGCCGAGTATTTACCCTATTTTATTAAGAGCAAGTATCCAGAGCTAATCGAAGCTTACAATATTCCTCTGGATGAATATCCAAGGCGCTGTGAGGAACAGATTGCTGAATGGGGTAAGATGCGGGAGCAGCTGGTAAAGAACGATCAGTTACAACACAGCCGGAGCCATGAATATGGCTCTTACCTGATGGAGGCCATGGAGACAGGCTCTCCGGCAAGGATTGCCGGGAATGTACTGAATACCGGTTTGATTACCAATCTGCCGGCTGAGGCAGTGGTGGAGGTACCCTGTCTGGTAGATGAGAATGGCGTGCATCCCTGTTATGTTGGTGATCTTCCTCCACAGCTGGCAGCTCTAAATAGAACCAGTATCAATGTTCATCTGCTGGCGGAAAGGGCAGCCCTTACCGGAAGCAGGGATTATCTTTACCAGGCTGCCCTGCTTGATCCTCATACTGCTGCCGAACTGACCATTGATCAGATCATTTCCCTCTGTGATGATCTAATTGAAGCCCATGGTGAGTGGTTACCCCCGCTGCATTGATAGTTTTCTTTCAGAACATCATTTTTTTCCAGGAGGTAATGGGAGATGAAGAATAATCAGGACTGGCAGAACCCGGAAGTATTTGCAGTTAACCGCTGTCCACCCGTGGCCATTAAGAGCTCCCCTGCTGATTACTTCTGGTTAACCGATAAAGAGCAAAACCAGGAAGAAGAAATGATAAGTCTTGATGGCAGCTGGCAGTTCAAATACTTCTCCTGGCTTAGGCCTTCTCTGGAAGAGCTGGCAGCTGCAGATTACATAGCTCAAGAAGATCTCATGCAGCTGGCTGGATCTTTCAGTAAATGGGATGAGATCGAGGTGCCTGGCCACTGGCAGCTGGCAGGTTATGGCCATCCACATTACACCAATGTGCAGTATCCCTTTCCTGTTGATCCTCCCAATCTGCCTTCAGAAAACCCGGTTGGTTTGTATAGGCGGGAATTTTCTGTTCCCTCAGGCTGGTGCGGCAAGCCTGTCTATATCTCTCTGGAAGGGGTTGATTCAGCCTTTTATCTCTGGGTTAATGGCCACAAGATCGGCTACAGCCAGGGCAGCAGGCTGCCGGCTGAGTTTGAGATCAGTGAGGCTTTAAATGAGGGACCTAACAGCCTGCTGGTGCAGGTCTTTCAATGGTCTGATGGCAGTTATCTGGAGGACCAGGATATGTGGTGGCTAAGCGGGATTTTTCGCCCGGTTTATCTATACTGTACGGCCCATGTTCAGATCCATGATTTCCAGGTTAGGGCTGATTACTGCCCGGATTCCTCTCAGAACAGGGGAGAGCTGGGGATTGAGGCAGTGATTCAGGCCAGAAGCCATAATAACTTTGGGGAAGAGGAAGTTTTTGAGGATTACAGGCTGGAGGCCCTGCTCAGAGCCAAGGAGGGGCACTTAGTTACCAGCTTGGAGCAAGGGCTGCCTTCCTTCCGGCCTGGCAGTAAATGTAAGGTGGAACTGCAGGAGGAACTAACTGGCCTTCATCCCTGGTCGGCTGAGCATCCCTATCTATATCAGCTGGAACTGATACTCAGGGATGGAGAGGGAAGAATACTGGAAACTGTTGAGCAGAGAGTTGGTTTTCGCTCTCTGGACATCAGTGGGGGACAGCTTCTGGTTAATGGATGCCCGGTTATGCTCCGTGGTGTGAACCGCCATGATTTCTCTCCCAAAAGGGGTCGGGCAGTTACCTGTGAAGAGATGAGAGAGGATATCCTGCAGATGAAAAGGCACAACATCAATGCTGTCAGGACAGCTCATTATCCCAACCGGCCAGAATTCTATCAACTCTGTGATTATTATGGGCTTTATGTGCTGGCAGAGACCGATCTGGAATGCCATGGTCTGGAGCTGACTCCGGAGCTGGAACACATTAACCAGAGGCAGGACTGGCAGGGGGCCTTCCTGGACAGAATCGAGAGGATGGTTGCCCGCTATAAGAACCATCCCTCAATCATTATCTGGTCTCTGGGTAATGAGGCGGGTTTTGGAGATAACCAGCGGGCCATGGCCCGGCTGCTTCGCAAGCTTGATGCCAGCCGCCCCCTGCACTATGAGCCTGATAAAGAACAGGAAGTGGTAGATATTATAGGGCCCATGTACCCTTCTCTAGCAGAGACTGCCAGGCTGGCCCGGGAGGGAGAAAAACCGGTTATTCTCTGTGAGTTTGCTCATGCCATGGGTAATGGACCGGGAGAATTAAGGGATTACTGGGAGTTATTTAACCGTTATCCGAGGGCTCAGGGTGGTTTTGTCTGGGACTGGATGGACCAGGGTTTGTTAACAGAGACAGCAGAGGGCCAGAGTTATTATGCCTATGGCGGGGATTTTGGTGATTTTCCTCATGACAGTAACTTTAATCTCAACGGCCTGGTCTTCCCCCACCGGAGTCCATCTCCAGGTCTTAAGGAGTATAAAGCAGTGATAATGCCAGTCAGGGCTGAGGAGGTTGATCTGAGAGCTGGCAGGATTAGAATAGTTAATGGTTACCATTTTACTACTCTGGCTCGATTAAAGCTGAACTGGGAGATAAAGCAGGAGGGCAGGTTAATTGCCAGTGGCAAAAAACCCCTTAGTGCTGAACCGGGTAAGGGAGAGTTGATTGTTATTGAGGAGGTAAAGGAGCTCTTCCATATTCTTCAGGGGTCAGATGAGAATACAGAGTCAGAGTACTGGTTACGGCTGATCTTTTCACTGGCTTCCAGTGAGAGCTGGGCTGAGGCCGGCCATGAGCTGGGACATCAGCAGTTTCAGTTGATTCCTGGGAGGGAGCAGGCCTTGCATGAGAGTGAAGTTCCTGCTGATTCTACGGCACAGTTAGAGGCCAGGATGAGTGATGCCCAGCTGGTGCTGGAGAATAAGGAACTAAAAACCATCTTTTGCCGGAGAAGGGGAAGGATTGTTGAGTTCCTATGGCGGGGGATAAATCTTCTTAATTTGGGACCTCAGCTTAATCTCTGGCGGGCTCCAATCGACAATGACCGGACTGAGGTGACCAGGAACTACCTTCAGCAATGGAAAGAGATGGGATTGGACAGAATGCAAACCAGGGTTGACAGGGTGAAACTGAAAGCAGGGAATGATGGTTACCGGGTAGTTCAGGTGGAGACATTAATGGCTCCGGCCGGGAAAGCATTAAGGTTGAAGTGTAGTTACCGCTATTTTCTTTTCAATAACGGACTTATTAGGCTGGAGGTCTCAGGCTCCTTTGCTGAGGGAAGGGAGTATTCTATTCCCAAGCTGAGCCTGGAGCTTAAGCTGCCGGGTGAGTTCTCAGAGGTCAGCTGGTACGGCAGGGGACCGGGTGAGAGCTACTGTGACAGTAAGGAGGCAGGGTATATCGATTTCTTTAATTTTGATATTCAAGCTCTGCATACCCCCTATCCTTTCCCTCAGGAGAATGGAAATAGGAGTGATGTTAGGTGGCTAAAACTGAAGAATAAGCAGGGGGAGGGTCTAATAATTATGCCTGCTGGCAGCCCGGGGGAGCTGCTGAACTTTACTGCCCACAATTATTCTAAAAAGGATCTGGAAGAGGCCTTGCACGATTATGAACTGCCAC
>CAZXKH010000117.1:0-6332 GCA_964641385.1 uncultured Clostridia bacterium
TAAGTTTCCCTCTCAGAGGGCCCTCGAGGTACTGGAGGAGGGGGGCTGTGAGGTAGATTATGAGCAGCAGATAGCCAAAATTCCGGTGGAATTAACTGAAAGAACCCTTCGGACTGCCCCCGGAGAATTTCTGCTGGCGGCAAGAAACCCGGAGGCCGATATGTGGCTGGACAGGAATACTACCTATCTTTCCACTGATGGTTGCTGTGTTGATGTCTATGATATTGAGAGTGGTGAAAAACGCTCTTCAACCAGTGCTGATATTACTGCCGCCTGTAAGGTGGCTGACTATCTGCCTGAGATCTCCTATATCTGGGGCCCACCCTGTAGTGCTCAGGATGTACCTGCTGTTATAAGGCCCCTTAAGGAGATAGAGGCCTCCTTTCTGGGCAGCTCCAAACATATTCAACCCGAGACCGTGATCTCTGCTCCCATAGCCCGCTATGCCCTGGAGATGGCTGCTGTGCTGGTTGGTGGCAGGGAGAAGCTGAAGGAGAGGCCGGTTTTCTCCTTTATGCAGTGTGCCACCGATCCCCTGGGACAGGATGGAGGCAGTCTGGAGGCCTCCATGGTGGCGGCAGAATGGGGTGTGCCCACCGGTTTTATGCCCATGCCTATGTGCTGTGCCACTGCCCCGGCCACCCTGGCCGGTAACCTGGTGGTTACTGTGGCCGATATGGTTTCACCCCTGGTATTGATGCAGCTTGTAAATCCCGGGACACCGGTCTTCTTTGCTGCCGCCCCCACGGCTATTGATCTTCACTCAGGCAGTTATACCGGTGGTGGACCTGAGGACCATCTGCTCTCAGCAGGAATCTGTGAGATCAGCCAGTATTTGAATCTTCCCATCTTTATGGGGGCCTATGCCACCGGGGCCAAGGAACCCGACTGGCAGGCTGCTCAGGATAACACCCTGGCCGGGCTGATGCCCGTTCTTACCAGGGCTTCCGTGATGAATGGTGCCGGAACCCTAAATGGTTCCAAGATATTCTCCTTACAGCAGCTGATTATGGACTCTGAAATCTACCGGATTATCAAGCAGGTAAGCCAGGGAATTGAAGTCAATGAGGAAAGTTTAGCCTTAGAGGTCATTAAAGAGGTTGGCCCTGGTGGTAACTATCTTTCCCATGCCCATACCTTAAAGGAGATGAAGGGCATCTACCAGAGCCGGGTACTTGATCGTTCCCCCTACGAAAAATGGTTAAAGAGCGGTAAGGAGGGGGCCTATGAAAAATCAACTGACCTGGCCAAAAAAATCCTTAAAGAGCATCAGCCACAGCCCATTGATGAAAAGGTAATAAAGGAATGGGACCGGATTAAGAAAGAGGCTAAAGAGGAGCTGGAGGCATAACAACCAGTTAGAAAGGGGAAATAAAGATGGCAGTCGAGCAATATCAGGAGATATTTGATGCAGTTACTGGTGGAGATATCGAAGGAGCCAAAAAACTGGCAGAGAGGGTAATCGAAAAAGGAGAGGACCCCCTTGATGCTATTCAGCAGGGCTATGTGCCGGCCATCAGGGAAATGGGAGCCAGATACCAGCGGGAGGAGATCTTTTTACCCCAGATGATGGCTGCGGCCGAGGCCATGAAGTCCTCGCTTGAGCTGCTGGATCCTGAAGTGAAAAAAAGGGGTGAAGCCAGGGAGACTTCGGGATTGATCGTAATCGGTACAGTAGAAAACGATATCCACGATATAGGCAAAAACATGGTAGCCTCTCTCTTCTCGGCCAGTGGTTTCCAGGTTGAGGACCTGGGGGTTGATGTCTCCTGTCAGGACTTTATTGAATGTGTGCAGGAGAAGGAGGCCGATGTACTGGCCCTTTCAGCTCTTTTAACCACCACCATGCCCGAGCAGCGAAAGGTAGTGGAGACTGTGTCCGAAGAGAGTCTAAAGACAAAGGTTCTGGTCGGTGGAGCACCGGTCTCCCGTGAATGGGCAGAGGAGATTGGGGCCCATGGCTTTGCAGAGGATGCCATCTCCGCTGTGGCCCTGGTAAAGGAAATGCTGGATATTAACTGAGACAGGAGTGAAAATAAATGAAAGAAGAGATTAAGCAGAGGGCTCTAGAGGAGGTTGAAAACCTGGAGGATAAAATGATTCAGCTGGCCACCTATCTCCACCGCCATCCGGAACTGGGACACCAGGAATACAAGGCTCTGAAGCTTTTGACTGAGGAGCTGGATGAGGCCGGTTTTCAGGTGGAGCGGGGCCTCTGTGGGATGGAGACCTCCTTTTTGGCTGAATATGCTGGCAAGGACGATGGCCCCGGGATTGGTATCATCGCCGAATACGATGCCCTTCCCATGGGCCATGCCTGTGGACACAACCTGATTGGAGCCTCATCGGTGGGAGCCGCCCTGGCCCTGAGTCGGGTCATAAAGGATTTGCCGGGAAGGATTCTTGTTTACGGTACTCCCGCCGAGGAGAGCGGTGGAGGCAAGATTCCCTTCTGTGAAGAGGGTCTTTTCCAGCGGGCAGATGTGGCCATGCTGGTTCATCCCGGTGATAGAACCGGTGTGGAGGGAACCTCGCTGGCAATAGATGCGCTGGAGTTTACCTTCCATGGTCGTGCAGCTCATGCTGCTGCCTCTCCAGAGGAGGGGATCAATGCCCTGGATGGGGTTTTGCTCTTCTTCAATGGTATTAATGCCCTGCGCCAGCAGCTCTCAGATGGGGTAAGGATACACGGGATTATTACTGAGGGAGGAGAGGCCCCCAATATAATTCCGGAGCTTGCTTCCTGTCAGTTTTATGTTCGGGCATTGGAGAGAGGGGAGCTGGATGAGGTAGTGGAGAAGGTACTTTGCTGTGCTGAGGGGGCTGCCAGGGCCAGTCTCTGTAAGTTAGAGCACAGAAAGTATCAGCACTCCTATGAGAATTTAAAGACGAATTCTCTGCTGGCTGAAGTATTTACCAGGAACCTGGTGGAGCTGGGAGAGGAGATAGCAGACCCGCCGGAGATGATGGGGTCTACCGATATGGGTAATGTGAGCCATATACTTCCCAGCATCCATCCCGAAGTGGCCATTGCTCCCCTTGGATGTGCAGCTCATACCCGGGAGTTTTTGGAGGCTGCCTGCTCGGAGGCCGGTTTCAGAGGTATGATGCAGGGAGCCAGGGCCATGGTTATGACTGCCATTGATCTAATCATGGATCCTGCACTGATGGAAAGGATCCGGGAGGAGTTTGAGAGCGAATAGAGGAGGAGGTTTTAGCAGGATGGAGCTGGGATATGCCAGGAGGAGTGATAACGAGCAGGTGATTGGGCTCTGGAAGGAGCTGATAGATTTTTACGGGGAGAACTTTGAGCACTATGGCAGCCAGGTTGATGAAGGGCAACTGCAGAGGAGTTTTAATTATCTGCTTGCCAATGATGGCTTTCAGTTGATTGTGGCCAGGGAGGGGGAGCTGGTCCTTGGCACCTGTACCCTGCACTGTAATCCCTTCTCATCCTGGACCAACAGCCACTATGGTCGTCTGGAGGATCTGATAGTCACAGGGGAACACCGGGGTAAGGGGATTGGCAAAGGACTGGTTGATTTTTCCCTTAAAACGGCCCGTAAAGAGGGGTTGACCCGGGTTGAACTGCATGTGCTTGCTGATAATCAGCGGGCCCGCAGGCTCTACCTGCAGGCTGGATTCGAGAATAACAGCTCCCTTGTCTACAGCCATATGCTTCTCTAAAAATAAAAAAACCGGCCCTATCAGGGCCGGTTATAGCTTACTTAAGTTAGTCCTCCAGTTTCCAGAGTCCGTGCAGGTTACAGTATTCACGAACAGCCTTTACCTGATCATAGTCAACCTTAAAGTCTGCAGCGGGTTTGTCCTCAGGTGAAAGATCATGTCTAAGCACCTGATCCTCGGTACAGACCTCAATAAATTTAATGTAATGCTTTTCCATCATGGGGTGCTCAATATCTCCAACCTCTACCCGAACACCATTCTCTGTCTCTTTTAGAACCGGGACATGTTTTTCTCTGCCCTCATCTTTGGTGCCTGCTACCATTTTTTCCATGGGCTGCTTGCAGCAGACAAGGGCGGGAGCACCCTGGTGGAGAATCTCGATCACATTACCACAGATGTCACATTTATAGATCTCCCTTACCTTGGTCATTTTATCATCTCCTTTACCCTTTCGGTCATCTTTTCCAGCTCCTCTTCCTCAGGTACATAGGAGCAGCTAATATCATCCATCATTTCAAAGCCACAGTCTTCAAGCTGAGCATGTATCTTCTTGATGGACTGTCCTCCCCAGCCGTAGGAGCCAAAGGCCAGTCCAATCTTGTTTTCCGGTGCCAGTCCGGATAAGTAGGTTAGCAGGGCTCCCATACTGGGTAAATAACCCTTATTGAGGGTGGGAGAACCCAGGCAAACATATTTGGCTCTGATCAGACTGCTCATAATATTGGAGATGTGGTTTTTGTTCAGGCTCATCAGCTCGGCTGGAATATCCATCTCTGCAAAGGCCTGCATCAGGGCCCGGGCAATTCTTTCTGTTGAGCCCCACATGGTATCATAGACCACCAGCGCTCTTTCTTCGGGGGTGTAAGTGGCCCATTCCTGATATTTTTCCAGGATCTCTCCCAGGTTCTTTCTCCAGATCAGTCCATGGGAGGGGGCAATGGTCTTGATCTCCAGGCCACTGGCTCGTTTCAGAACCCTCTCTACCTGTCGGCCGTAGGGGAGCACTATATTGGCATAGTACTTACGTGCCTGCTCCATAACTATTGCAGCCGGCAGCTGATCATTGAATCTGGCCGTTGAGGCCAGATGCTGTCCAAAGGCATCATTGGAGAAGAGGATCTGGTCAGGTGTCATCAGGGTCACCATATTGTCAGGCCAGTGGACCATTGGTGTCAGCAGAAAATGCAGCTCCCTGTTACCTGTGCTCAGGCTGTCACCGTCATTGACAGTTGTAATCTCCAGTTCTGATCCGTAATGAGCTCTAAGACCCTCTGCTCCCTTTTTGGAGGAAATGACCTCTACCCCTGGTATCTTTTCCAGGAGAAGTGGTAAGCTGCCTGAGTGATCCATCTCCACATGGTTGGAGATAATAATATCGATTTCTTCAAGGTCGATGAGCTGCCGAATATTCTTCAGCAGCTGGGGATAGAGATCTGCTTTGACGGTGTCGATAAGGACTGTCTTTTCATCTTTGATTAGATAGGCGTTATAGCTTGTTCCTCGTTCAGTGGAGTAGCCGTGGAAGTTTCTAATATTCCAGTCAATGGCTCCCACCCAGTGGATATCCTGATTAATACTGACAGCCATCTTATTCTTCCTCCTCAAACTGGTCTTTGCCCACACCACAGACCGGGCATTCCCAGTCTTCTGGCAGTTCCTCAAAGGGGGTATTTGGTTCTACATCCTGACTGGGATCTCCAGCTTCTGGATCATAGGTATAACCACACACCAAACAGACATATTTTTTCATTCATCAACTCCTCCTTTCTATACCGAATTAACTGCTTGCACTTATAGTATTTCAGGGAGAGAGAAATATATCACTTCTGTTCGGGTTTCCATACCTTCCAGACCTTACCGGCCAGCTCCGGTCCTGGTTTTAGTGTCTTGTCTCCCTTATGCCATCCAGCAGGTGTTACCTCTCCGGTAGCCTTAACATGCTGATAGGCTTCTATCTGCCGCAGCAGTTCTTTGAAGTTACGGCCAACAGGAGGGGTTAAGACTTCCATGGCCTGGATTACACCATCAGGGCTGATAATAAACCGGCCCCTGACATTAACTCCACCCTTTTCATCATAAACTCCATACATGCTGCCGATCTTACCTCCTGGATCAGAGAGCATGGGATAGGGAATTTGACCATCGATCATCTTGGATAGTTCTGTTTCCTCCCAAATTTTATGGGAAAAGACACTGTCCACACTTACTGACAGGACCTCTACTCCTAATTCTTGAAGCTGGGGATAGCTCACGGCTATCGATGAAATTTCAGTAGGTCATACAAAGGTGAAGTCACCGGGGTAGAAACAGAGCACTACCCACTTTTCTTCTGCCAGTACCTCCTCGAGTTCAATGTCCTTAAAGCCATCCTGGTGATATGCTTTGGTTTTAAAAAGGGGTGCTTTACTGCCTACTTTAACCATTTTTCATCTCTCCTTTTATTAGTTTTGTCTTTACTCCTTAATGATAACTATTCTATATATAGTTTATCAGTCAGGAACAAAAATGTAAAGGTTTTTGGAAAAAATATATTAATAACCCCCTGTATACCTGGTATACCAGAAAGATCACTATGATCTTAATCAGGATCGAGATTGCTTCTAATCTGGCTCTAGAGTTTCACTTTTCCCTGAAAAGATGATATA
>CAZXKH010000118.1:0-6291 GCA_964641385.1 uncultured Clostridia bacterium
CTATCCAAAAATTCCCCGGCTTTCCTTAACGGAAAGTTTTTTTGTTTGGCTTATTTCTTCTGAAATAGGCTGTAACATGAAGATACCTTTCGGGTCTGCTGTCCATGAAAGCCATTTATTTTCAGCATACAATCCCTCAAGCAGGAAATAATAGTTTTGTAAATGAAAGGGGGAGAGAGGATGCCCAATGTGGATAAGGATTCAGTAACCTATCAGGAGCTTGTTAAGAGACACCATCCTCCCCAGCCACGCCTGAGAAACTTTCTGGTTGCCTTTGCTGTAGGCGGGGCTTTTAGTATTTTAAACCAGTTTTTTCAGAATATGCTGATGCTGGGTGGTATGGAACTGGAACCGGCAGGTTCCCTGAGTACAGTGATGCTTATTTTTCTTGGTGCTCTTTTAACCGGCCTGGGTGTTTATGACAGTATTGTGCAGTTTGCCGGAGCCGGGGCCCTGGTCCCTGTGACCGGTTTCGCCAATGCCATGGTGGCTCCGGCCATGGAGTTTAAGCAGGATGGGTACATTCTGGGGCTTGGTGCCAAGCTGTTTCAGGTGGCAGGTCCTGTCTTTACCTACGGGATGGTCAGTGGTTTTCTGGTAGGTTTGATCAAGTATCTTACTTTGAGGATGTGAGGTGCTAGGGCAGTTGCCAAATAGGATCGGTAAACAGTCACTGAGCTTTAAAAGCTTTCCCTCTTTTATCTCAACTGCTTCCGTTGTAGGCCCCATGGAGGCCAGGGGCCCACTGAAGGAATATTTTGATCACTCTTATCAGGATCCTTACTGTGGTCGTCAGAAGTGGGAAAAGGCGGAATTAAGGCTTTCCCGTCAGGCCTGCCGGCTGGCGCTGAATAAGGCCATGCTCAAGGAGCAGGATATTGACTTCCTGCTGGGGGGAGATCTCCTCAATCAGATGGTTACCACCAACTTTACTGCCAGCAGTCTGGGGATACCCTATTTTGGTCTCTTTGGAGCCTGTTCTACCTGGGTGGAGGGTCTGATCCTTGGTTCCATGATGGTTGAAACCGGATATGCTCAGCGGGTAATGACCATGGCTACCAGCCATTACAATACAGCTGAAAGGCAGTACAGAACACCAAGTGAGTATGGTATTCAGTATCCCAAGTACAAGCAGTATACGGTAACCGGTTCTGGCGCTGCTGTGCTTGGAACTGATAGTTCTGGTGTGGTTTTAACCTGTGCCACAGTGGGGAAGGTAATAGATTTTGGTTGTCAGGATGCAATGGATCTGGGAGCAGCCATGGCACCGGCTGCAGCCGATACCATTCTCCAGCATTTTAGTGATGCTCAGAAGGGACCCGAGGCCTATGATATTATTGTCACCGGTGATCTGGGGAAGTATGGGCGGAGTATTCTGCTGGAGCTGCTCCAGGAGAAGGGCCTTGATATAGCAAAGAAGCTGGCTGACTGTGGGTTGATGATCTACCATTCTTCACAGAGAGTTGGTGCCGGTGGCAGTGGCTGTGGTTGTTCGGCTGTGGTCTTTAGTGCTCATTTCCTGCGCCAGCTTCAAAAGGGCTCTATCAACCGGTTGCTGCTGGTGGGGACAGGGGCCCTGATGAATACAACCACTGTCCTGCAGGGGGAGAATATCCCCAGTATTGCACATGCAGTGGCCGTAGAAAAGATAGAGGCAGGAGGTTAAAAATGGATTACCTAATGGCCTTTCTGGTGGGGGGGTTGATCTGTGCCCTGGGCCAGATTTTTCTGGATAATACCAACTACAGTCCCGGTCATTTGATGGTACTGCTGGTTGTTCTGGCTTCAGTCCTAACCGGTCTGGGGCTCTATGATCACTTGATTACTATCGGAGGAGCAGGAGCCACCACTCCTGTGGCCAACTTTGGTTACATCCTGACCAGGGGGGTAATTAAGGAGGCCCAGCGAGATGGAATCCTTGGTCTCTTTACCGGTGTGCTGGAGATTGGCAGTGCCGGGATAAGTGCCTCGGTGATCTTCGCCTTTTTTATAGCCTTAATCTTTAAACCAAGAGAATGATACAGGGGTGGTATTATAGCTGATCAGAAGCTTGTTTCGTCTCTTAAGGACAACTTGAAGGAGATAGAGAATACCTTTGGGGGAGAGAGAACCTTTGACCTGATTATTCACTCCTTTAAGCTGGGAGGGCGTTCTGCTGCCCTGGTCTTTCTGGATGGTTTTATTAAGGATGATATGCTCTGGGTGCTAAAGTCTCTGCAGCAGATGAGAAGGGAGGATCTTGCCCCCAAAGCCATTGACAGTCTGATCAATAAGGGCCTCCCCTATTATGAGCTGGAGCTGGTGGATAACAGGGAGGAGCTGGTGGACTGGGTTCTCTCCGGACTGCAGGTGCTGCTGCTGGATGGAGAATCTCAGGCAGTTGTTATCGATGGCCGGGACTGGCCCAGCAGAACCCCTGAGGAACCTCCAATTGAAAAATCAACCAGGGGGGCCAATGATGGTTTTGTAGAGACCCTGATCTTTAACCTGACCTTTATCCGCCGTCGTATCAGAGACCCCAAATTAAGGGCCGAGATCTTTCAGCTGGGAAGGCGTTCCAAGAATGATCTGGTTCTAACCTATATTGAGGATATTGCCGACCCGGAGATGGTGGAGGATATTCGGGGTCGTCTGGAAGCGATAGATATAGATGGCCTGCCACTGGCAGATAAGACCGTGGAGGCTCTGCTCAGCAACTCTCGCTTTAATCCCTTTCCACTTGTGCGCTATACTGAGCGGCCTGATGTGGCTGCCTCTCATCTACTGGAGGGTCAGCTGGCCATTATTGTTGATAACTCACCCTCGGTACTGCTGCTGCCGGCACCCCTGCTCTCACATATTCAGAGTATAGAGGATTACCGGCAGGGTTCAGTAACCGGGTCTTATCTAAAGCTACTACGACTGGCAGGCCTTTTGCTCAGCACCCTGCTGCCTGCCCTCTGGTTGCTGTTGGTCTTTTATCATGACTACCTCCCTGAAGCATTGGCCTTTATTGGGCCTCAGGATCAGGGTAGTATCTCTCTAACCCTGCAGTTTATTCTGGCCAGCCTGGGGGTTGATATGATCCGGATTGCCTCCATCCATACTCCGGAGGCCATGGCCACCTCTCTGGGCATAATTGGAGCTCTGCTGCTGGGTGATTTTGCAGTGCAGGTCAACCTCTTCCAGCCCGAGGTTATCCTCTATATTGCGGTGGCTGCAATTTCCTCCTTTACCATTGTGGGTAAGGAGCTCTCAGTATCCTCAGAGATAGTACGCATCTTCTTAATTCTCATGGTGGGTTATCTGCGTCTGCCAGGATTTATTATCGGTCTGGTGGCAGTTCATCTGATGCTGTATTTTACTAAAAGCTTTGGTGTTCCCTATCTCTGGCCCATTCTACCCTTTAATTATCGGGCTCTGCTGGCATTTATCCTCACTGAACCGGTTTTGACTCTCTCTCCCAACCGTCCCGATATCTGGAATCTAAAGGATAGCAGGCGTTATCCCGATGATAGGAATTAGTCTCTCTCTTCTCGTACATGTTCTAAGGCCTGCACGAAGAGTGCCAGTACATGGTCATCATCAAGACTGTAGTATACTGAGCGTCCCTCCTTGCGGTATCGAACCAGATGCATGCTTCTTAGAACCCGCAGCTGATGAGAGATGGCTGAGGGGCTTAACTCCAGCAGTTCCGATAGCTCGCAGACACAGAGTTCCTCTTTCTGCAGGGAACTGATGATTCTGAGCCTGGTGGGATCTCCCATGGTTTTAAAGAGTTCTGCCAGGCGAAAGATCTCCCTGGAGGAGAGCTGCTTCTTCCTGATCATTTCCACCAGTTCCTGCTGGCAGTTATGGTCCTGACAGAGATCACCATTCCTTTCTCCTATCATCTTAACACCCCCTCTGCAGCTGGAAGCAGGCGTATGGTATTGAGCACCGCCAGCAGTGCCACTCCCACATCAGCGAAAATGGCCGCCCACATGGATACCAGGCCCATGGCCCCCAGGATCATTACAGCTCCCTTAACTCCCAGAGCCAGGCCAATATTTTGCCAGACGATGGTTCTGGTCTTTCTGGCAGTCCCAAGGGCTCTGAGCAGGAGGGAGGGATCATCCTTCATCAGGACAATATCTGCTGCTTCCAGGGCAGCATCTGCCCCCAGGCCTCCCATGGCCACTCCAATATCTGCCCGGGCCAGAACAGGAGCATCATTAATGCCATCACCGATAAAGAGGGTCCTTCCCTTGGCACCCTCCATCATCTCTTCCATGATCTTTACTTTTTCTTCCGGTAACAGCGAGGCATGGTTTTCCTCAAGCCCCAGTTTTTCAGCCACCAGGGTTGCTGCCTCCTCCCGGTCACCTGTTAACAGGACCTGCTGGATACCCATCTCCCTGAGCTTAGAGATGGTTGCCTTCGCCTCCTCTCTAATGCTGTCTACAATAATAATTTTACCGGCCAGGACCCCATCTACAGCCAGAGAGACTGCTGTCTGTGGGTTGTCCTCTCTCAACACCTCAACTCCTTCTTCCTGCAGCCACCTCTCACTTCCGGCCAGAATGGTAGTGCCCTCAACTTCCACTCTGATACCCCTTCCTGGCAGTTCCTGATGAGAGGAGATCCTTTCTTTCTTGATCTCCTTTCCATAGGCTTTTTTAATCGACTGGGCCAGTGGGTGATGGGAATGGGCCTCGGCCAGTGCCGCATATTCCAGCAGGGTATCCTGATTGAAGCCCTGGCAGCTTTCTACCCTTGTTACTTTTAAATCCCCCTGAGTGAGAGTCCCTGTTTTATCGTAGAATACCTGCCGGGTCCAGTTTAAGGCTTCAAGATAATTACCTCCCTTAACCAGTATCCCCTCCCTGGAGGCCCTGCCAATGCCTCCATAGAAGCTTAAAGGTATGGAGAGTACCAGAGCACAGGGGCAGGAGATTACCAGCAAAATCAGGGCCCGATAGGCCCACAGGGTGATGCTTTCTCCCAGCAGCAGAGGAGGAAGAAGGGCCAGTGCCATGGCCGAAAGGACCACAATTGGAGTATAATAAGCTGCAAAGCGAGTAATGAACTTTTCGGTAGGGGCCTTTCTGCTACTGGCCCTTTCCACCATCTCCAGGATTCTGGCCACTGTAGAGCTGGAGTATTCACTGCTTACCCTGACTGTCAGCAGGCCTGATTCATTGATCATCCCACTCAGCACCTCATCACCGGGTTTAACCCACTGGGGTAGGGACTCACCTGTCAGAGCTGCAGCATCAAGGCGGGATTCTCCTTTAATTACCTCTCCATCAAGGGGAACCCTTTCCCCCGGTCTAATCTGGATCAGCTCTCCCTTCATAATCTCTTCCGGATCAACCAGCCTGCTATCCCCATTACTGAGCCGGCGGGCATAATCAGGCCGAATATCCATCAGCTCTTTGATGGAACGTTTTGAGCTGTCAACTGCCCTTTCCTGCAGGGTCTCACCAATGGTATAAAAGAGCATTACTGCCACTCCCTCCGGGTACTCTCCCAGAGCAAAGGCTCCCAGGGTGGCAATGGTCATCAGCAGTGTTTCATTAAAATAAGTTCCCTGCCTTAAGCTAATTACTGCCTGCCAGATCACAGGACCTCCTATCAGTAAAAAGGCAGCAAGATAGAGAGAGATCTCCAGCAGGAAGGGAGGTGGTGGCAGAGGGAGATGGGGAAGCAGGAGGGCCAGAACAAAGGCCAGGGTTCCTGCTAAGAGACCCGGTTTAATCTCCTTGATAACTGAGATCTGAAGCTCTTTATTATTCTTTATTATCTTTTGTTGTCTGGTTTTTTCTTCTGAAGGTGACAATCCTGGTCCTCCTATTACAAATATATGAGCAATTATTCATATATATATTATATGCCAGCTGCCAGTCTCTGTCAAGGGCTTCTTTGTTTTGAGACTACAAATTTTGGAGCACCTGATATAGATCATATTATTGATTAGTCATTGTTGTTAAATATTTTTCATATTACTTGACTGAGAGATATCTTTATGGTAAAATGATTTATAACAGTAATTAAAGAATTACTTAAATACTTTAATTATGATTAAGGGGGGATATACTATGCCTGAGGAAAAGAAGTGTCAGCATCCTGACCGCCTGGAAGGTGAGCCGGGAGAGTGCAGTCCGGAGCAGATTAAAAAATGCCATGGTGATGACCCTGACCATCCCTGTGTAGATGATGAGGAATAATAGAAAATATCTGGCTATGGGCTGCCCTGGGGCAGTCCTTTTTTTTGGCATGATAGTTCTGGCATCCAATAAATAACTAATTCCTGCAGATGAATATTTATAC
>CAZXKH010000119.1:0-6268 GCA_964641385.1 uncultured Clostridia bacterium
AGATAGAGGCCTTAGAAGCTGCAGGGGCCAGTGTGGCCCTGGTTCCCACCAGGGTACCAGAGCTGCTTCAGTAGGAAATTGTCAGTCCAGGAAAGAATTAAGAGCCCTCTTGCCGGGGGCTCTTTTTTGATAGATTAAATAGAATAGTAAATAATACTCCTGAGGGTCATAAAGGAAGGGAGAGGTGAATAAAAGAATAATTGAGGTTATATATCTTCTGAGCAGGGGTTTTTGGAGTGACATTACAAAAAAATAAATCTGGCTGCCCTCTTTAGAGCAGCCAGAACCGGAAGGAAATACTTTTTGATACTAACTTTAGAGCAGGGTAGCCAGGGCATTAATTAATAGTAATCAGGGTGCTGGCTACCCTGCTCCCTAGTAGGCGCGTTCTACTTTTCCGGCCTTAATACAGCTTGTACAGACCTTAATTCGTTTGGGGGAACCATCAACAATGGCCTTTACCTTTTTAAGGTTTGGTTTCTGTGTTCTGCGTGAAATACCGGTAACCTTTCTGCCCACGCCTCCCCTTTTCTTAGCCTTACCCCTTCTGACAACGGAATTGGACCTCTGTGTACCCTTACCACAGATCTTGCATACTTTAGCCATCGGCAACACCTCCTTGGATTCCATCTTATTTTATCACAGCAGAGGACAGAAGACAAGTTGAGGCTATAAATTTAAATCCAGGCAGGAATTGACCTGGGGTATGTTGAATTAAGACAACTATATCAGAATGCTTTTATCTAAGAAAAAAATCTTCGAGAAGTGAAATTGATGGATTATTATAAAGGGTTACTCTCATGAAAGGGGGGTAATGAAGTGTCTCAGGAGATTAAAAACGAACTGGGTTCGGTTCATATTTCCGAGGATGTAATCTCTGTTGTTGCCGCCCTGGCAGCCATGGAATGCTACGGACTGGTTGGTATGGCCTCCAGACGAGTTAAGGATGGATTGGCAGAGCTTCTGGGCCGGGATAACATCCGTAAGGGGGTTACTGTTTCCCTGGAGGAAGATACACTGGTGGTGGAGTTGAATATTATTGTTGAGTATGGAATCAACATTTCCGAGGTAGCTAACAATATTATTGATCGGGTTAACTATGCCATACAAAAGGCTACAGGGGTAGAGGCTGATAGAATTCAGATCAATGTGCAGGGAGTGAGAATAGGGAATGCAAGCTGAAAGTTCTACCAATAGTATGGAAAAAATGGATGGTTCACTGTACCGCAGAATGATCAGGGGTGGGCTGGCTATTCTTAAGCAGAAGCGCCAGGAGGTCAATGATCTGAATGTCTTTCCTGTTCCTGATGGAGATACAGGTACCAATATGTTTTTAACCCTTTCCGAGGCTTACCAGGAGCTAAAATCCTCCAGTGATAAATCTGTCTCCAGTCTCTCCCAGATACTTTCACAGGCCTCCATGATGTCGGCCAGAGGTAATTCCGGTGTTATACTCTCCCAGCTTTTGCGTGGTTTTGCTCAGGCCATGACAGACCAGAAATATATAACCCCTGCGCTTTTGGCCAGAGGACTGGAGGCCTCAGCCCGGGTTGCCTATCAGGCAGTAATGAAACCGGTAGAGGGTACCATTCTTACTGTGGCCAGAGCCGTGGGAGAGGGTGCCAGTCAGGCAGTTGAGAAGGGAAGGGGAGATATACTGGATGTTCTGGAGGCAGCAATTGAAGAGGGTAGCAGAACCCTGAAGCGCACACCGGAGATGCTTGATGTTTTGGGGGAAGCAGGTGTGGTGGATGCCGGCGGCCAGGGTTATCTCTTTATTCTCATGGGTGGACTGGCCTCCTTAAAGGGCAAAAACTTCTTCGGTGGTGAAAAGGATCTCCAGGTAATATCAACTACCAGGGGGGAGGAAGAGAAGAAAAAAGCAGAACTGGAGTATCTTTATTGTACCGAGCTTTTGATCAGGGGAGAGGCAATTTTCTTAGATAGCCTGCGCTCTGAGCTGGAGAAATTCGGTGATTCTCTGCTGGTAGTGGGATCAAAGGACCTGGCCCGGGTCCATATCCATACCAACCATCCGGGAGAAGTGCTGGAATATGGATTAAAGTGGGGAGCCCTAAGCCGGATCAATATCAGTAATATGCAGGAACAGAGCGAGAAGCATATGCATACCTGGGAAGAGGAAGAAGTAAAGCAAGAAGAAAAGAAGAAAGAAGAAAGGGAAGAGTTCAAAGCAAAGGATGAAAAGGAGCAGGTTGCAGAAGAGAGGACAGCCCTTAAACCTGAACTGGGGACCATTGCTGTTGTTTCCGGAGAGGGATTAAAGGAAATCTTTTCCGGTCTGGGGGTTGATAGTGTTATTGAGGGTGGTCAGGGCCAGAACCCCAGCACCAAGGACCTGGTGGAGGCAGTCCAGGAGATTAACAGTGAGAAGATGCTCATTTTCCCCAATAACAAGAACATTATTGGGGCAGCCGAACAGGTTGAGGAGCTGGTGGATAGCCAGGTTTTCGTGGTTCCCTCCAGGAGTATTCCCGAGGGAATTGCAGCCCTGATGGCCTATGACCCATCAAAGAAGCCCTCTATTTTGGTGGAAGAGATGGAGAATGAGATGGAGGAGATTAAGACCGGAGAGTTGACCTATGCCATACGTGACAGCGAATTGAATGGACACCAGATTGAAAAGGGCAATGTGCTGGGTATTTATGAAGGTGAGCTGGAGATAGTTACTACAGACTGCAATCAGGGTCTTTTAAAGTTGCTGCAGGTAATGGTTGATGATGATGACAGCCTGATTACCCTTTATGCAGGGGAAGCAGTAGAGGAGGATGAGAGCAGTAAACTGCAGGATCTTTTGCAGGCAAGCTTTCCTGACTGTGAGATTGAAATTTATCCTGGAGGCCAGAGCCTCTATTATTATTATATCTCTGTGGAATAGTAATCCTTTTATCTGAGTATCCTCTATTTTAGGGTCAGCTGGAAGAGCTACCAATAGTTTTAATCTTTTAACTTTTTAGGAGGTGAATTCCCTGTTCTAGGCCTCAATAATTGGGTTTTAGTCAGGGTTGTTTATGAAAAAGATCAAAATCGTTACCGATTCGACCTGTGATCTTCCGGAAGAAATGGTGAAAGATACTTCACTGGAGATTGTTCCCCTTAAGGTCCTATTTGGAGATGATGAGTATCTGGACCGCTTTGAGATCGGTTCCCTTGACTTCTTTGAAATGCTGGAGAAGAGGGATGATTTCCCCCAGACTGCCCAGCCGGCAGTGGGGACCTTTACTCAGCTCTATGAAGAGCTGGGTAAAGAAGCCGATAGTATTATCTCCATCCATCTCTCTTCCAAACTGAGCGGCACCTATGAGGCAGCCTCCATGGCTGCTGAAATGGTGGAAGATGTGAAGGTAACAGTTATTGACAGTCAGCTGGCCTCCTTTGCTCTTGGCTTCTGTGTAATGAGGGGTCTCGATGTGGCTGAAAGGACCGGTGATCATGATCAGGTCTTAGAGGCTATTCACTCCTTTATGGATAGTGTGCGTGTTTTCTTCACCGTTGATACCCTTGAGTACCTGCAGAAGGGTGGACGGATCGGCAAGGCACAGGCTATTCTGGGCTCCATTCTCAATGTGAAGCCCATCCTCAAGCTGGAGGAGGGTGAGGTACGACCCCTGGACAAGGTAAGGGGTAGAAAGAAGCTCTTTGCCCGCCAGGTGGAACTGGTTGATGAGTACAGGCATGAGGGTCTGGATGAATATAAGGTGGCCATTGCCCATGGCAACAGCCTGGGTGAGGCCCAAAAGCTGGCCCGGGAGATCGAAAAGGAATACGGGGTAGAGAGGCCCCTTATTTCAGAGATAGGCCCGGTGATTGGAACTCATACCGGACCGGGTATAATGGGTATTTTTGTCTATCAATAGGCAGTTGAGGTGGATTCCTTGTCTCAGGAAGAGAGGGCACTGGAGCTGATAGATAGAATTCTTCCTCCCCTGGTGCATGAAAGGAGATTGGACTTTAGCAATCGTTCGGTGATCGGTGGTCTGGACCAATTTCTGCTTGATAACCTGCAGGAGTTAAAGTCCCAGTTGACAGATGGAAGGTTTCATTCCCTGCTGGATGAGCTTCTCCATCTTTTTTCTGGTTACAGCCAGCAGGGTAAGGGGGAGCGCAGGAAGAGGTCCCGGAAGGCAGAGGTAGGTCTTTTGTGGATCAAAAGGACCCTGATCTATCAACAAAGGGTTGGCAGCCAGTCCTTTCTGCGGGAGAGGGTAAACAAACTTAAGGGTATCGGCGCCAGCAGGGCCAAAAAACTTAAAAAAATGAATATTGAAAGCATCGAGGACCTTCTTTACCATCTTCCCCGTGGCTATGAGGATCGGAGTAAAATAACTGCTGTCTCTTCACTGGAGCCTGATTTTGACCGCCTTTATACTCTAAGGGTGGAGGTAATTAACATCTCCCGTCATCGGCCTCGCCCCCGACTCGATCTTTTAAGGGTTAAGTTCTCGGATGGGACCGGCCATCTCTGGGGGATCTGGTTTAACCAGGGATATCTGGCCCAAAAACTCTCACCGGGGGATGAAGTCTATCTTAGCGGCAACCTGGAGGAAAAGAGTTATCAAAATTACCGTCGTTTCGAGATGAATAACCCCAGCCTGGAAAGAGTGGGGGAGGAGGGGGTAGAGACCTGTCGTCTGCTGCCCCTTTATTCTGTTACCAAAGGGATCAGTCAGAAAATGCTGCGGCGCTTGATGCTGGAGGAAGTTAAACCACTGCTGGAGGGATTGCGGGATCCACTGCCTCCCAGGATCAAAGAAGGGCTTGGTCTTCTAAACTATCAGGATTCCTTTTATGCTCTTCATTTTCCCCAGGAGGAAGAGGAGCCAGAGGAGGGGAGAAAGAGGCTGGCCTTTGATGAGTTCCTTTTCTTTCAACTGGCCTTACAGATTAAAAAGAGCCGCCGTCAGAGGGATATGGGTCTCAGACATTCACGGATTAAGGGAGCTCTGGAGAAATACCGGGAGGAACTTCCCTTTCAGCTGACCTCTGCTCAAAGAAGGGTCTGGTCTGAAATAGAGGCTGAGATGGAGAAAGAGGAGCAGATGTGGCGCCTGCTGCAGGGAGATGTGGGTTCTGGAAAGACAGTTATTGCTGCCATGGCTCTGATTAAGGCTATTGAAAGCGGCTATCAGGCAGCCATCATGGCTCCCACCGAGATCCTGGCTGAACAGCACAGCCTGGAGCTGGCATCCTCCTTTAACCGGCTGGGCTTAAAGAGCACACTGCTTTTGGGTAGCCTTTCTCCGGCAGAAAAAGAGAGATGCCGGGGGGAGATCGCCAGTGGTAGCAGTCAGCTGATCATCGGTACTCACAGCTTGATTCAGTCTTCATTAAGCTTCAGGCAGCTGGGACTGGTGGTCATCGATGAACAGCACCGCTTTGGTGTCAGTCAGCGGGGTAGCCTCCTGGAAAAGGGCTTAAACCCCGATCTGCTGGTTATGACAGCCACTCCCATTCCCCGTTCCCTGGCCCTTACTCTTTATGGTGATCTGGAGCTCTCAGTAATTGATGAGCTGCCACCGGGACGCAAGGAGATTCAGACCCTCTGGCGGGAGGAGCTGAATGCAAGGGTGGTCAGTTTTCTACGTCAGCGCTTGAGTGAGGGAGGGCGTATTTATTACGTCTGCCCCCTGATCCAGGCCTCGGAGGAGCTTGAACTGGAGGCAGTTGAGGAGAAGACGGAAGAGCTTAAAGAGATCTTTGCCTTCTGCCGGGTCAAGATGCTGCATGGACAAATGAAGGGTGAGGAAAAGCAGGCCACAATGGAGGCCTTTCGCCGGGGTGAAATCAAGATCCTGGTGGCCACTTCGGTCATCGAAGTGGGGGTTAATGTACCGGAGGCAACAGTGATGGTGGTGGAGGATGCCTTTCGTTTTGGCCTGGCCCAGCTGCACCAGCTGCGGGGCAGGGTGGGCAGGGGTAAGAGAAAATCATACTGCCTGCTGCTGGGTAAACCAACCACTGAGGAGGGTGGGGCCAGGCTGAAGGCCATGCTGAGACACCAGGATGGTTTTAAGCTGGCCGAGGAAGACCTGCGGATAAGAGGGCCCGGTGAGTTCTTCGGTCACAGGCAGCATGGCCTGCCGGAGTGTAGGGTGGCTCACCTTTTACGTGACCGAAAGCTGCTCCTTAAGGCCAGAAGGATTGCCGGGGAGCTTGATGAGAAAGGGCTGCTCCAAACTGATTTTATGCTGCTGCGCTGGTATCTGGAAGAAAGGTTTGGTTTGAGAGTTGAGGGCAGGCTGGAGGGACT